>DCTE01000089.1:10170-14184 GCA_002329405.1 Ruminococcaceae bacterium UBA1448
ACATCCATACCGCCGGTATCGCCCTTGTGCTGATCGCTGTCAAAATCATCGTTGATGGAAATGAACCGGGTGTGAAACAGCGGGAACACACGCTCAATGAAATAGCCGGTCTCAATGCTGTTTCGTCCAAATCGGGAAAAGTCTTTTACGATGATACAGTCGATCTTATTGGCCCGCACCATCTCAATCAGCTCCTGGACTTTGGGGCGCTCAAAGTTTGTGCCGCTATACCCGTTGTCGATAAATTCAAGGACTTCTGCATTAGCGGACTCCGGCATGGAAGAAACAAATTCGTTCAGCGCAAGGTGCTGGTTTTCAATGCTCATACTGTCGTATTTATAATCCTCCAGGGAAAGGCGGATATAAAGGGCAATCACATATTTCTGCACTGGCTCAGCACCTCCTCACAATGCTCAAATTCGCTCTGGAAGCGGAAACGAACCGTAATCCGCTTTTCTCTTGAGACCTCTACACGGTCAATCAGGCGGTCAATCAGGGCTGCCGTCAGCTGGCGATCTTCCTTGATATGCTGTGCATCCTGGGACAGCATTTTGTACTGTTCCAGCTGCTTGGCGATGATTGCAAGCCCTGCTTTCAGCTGTTCAATTTCCTTGCTGATGGCCTCGATTTTGGATTCGTATTTCTCTTTGAAGGTAAAATACTCGTCTTTTGACAGATGGTTCTGGATCAGGCCCTCATACAATCCACGCTGATAGGTTCGCAGCTGCTGGATTTCCTGTTTCCGGCTGGAGATTTTATCCTGTATGTTTTTCTGTTCCTCGGCTTCCTTGGAGAGGTTTTCCAGACCAAGAGAGTATTGTCCCAGCGTGGTATCAAGCTGCTCCTGTATCATATCGGCCAGGGCGTCCAGCAGCTCTTTTTCAAAGATAAATGCACCAGGACAAACGCCCTTTTTGATACGGTTGTTGCTGATACAGTGGTAGACATATACCTCCTGTGACTTTCTGCGGGCGCATTTCTGTCGGTGAAGGCTGCGTCCGCAGTGGGCGCAGAAGATTTTGCCTTTCAAAAGATTGGGGGACCAGGAATGGATCTCCCTGTCTTTTGCCTGCTGTGCAGCCTGGTCCAACGCTTTCTGAACAGCGGCAAACAGCTCCCGGCTGATGATGGCTTCATGGGTGCCGCGTACCGTTGTCCATTCATCGGCGTTGGCTCTGACCTGCTTGTGGTCGATGATTTTAGATACCCCTTGCACCAGATCGCCGGTATAAACCTCTGCGCGAAGAATTTTGGCAACGGTGCGGGTTTGCCAATGCCCATTGCCCACCAAATTCTCATGGGAGATCTCTCCCAAGGTCCTCTTGTAGTGGCTGGGAGAGAGATACCCGGCCTCGTTCAAGCGTACTGCTATGGTGTTTAATCCTGCGCCCTCGGCGGCCCATTGGAACATGGTTTTGACTACCTCGGCAGCCACAGGATCAACGATCAGCTGGTGGCAGTCATCTGGAGCTTTCAAATATCCATAGGGTGTGCGTCCACCAACATACTTGCCGTCTTTCATAGCCTGTCGCTGCTGGGCTTTGATTTTCCTGGCAATATCCATCGCATAGGCTTCGTTAATCATGTTCCGCAGCGGGATGATGATACCATCGTGGGCATTATCCGGGGAAGAAGAATCGTAGCGGTCATTTACGGCAATAAAGCGGACTTTCTGCATGGGAAAGTAACGCTCGATATAGTAGCCTGTGTCTATGACATTTCGCCCCAGGCGGGAGAGGTCCTTTACAATGACGCAGTTGATAAGACCCGCTTCAATATCGGAGAGCATCTGCTGGAAGCCGGGGCGGTGGAAGTTCGTACCCGTTGCGCCATTGTCAATGTAGGTCTGTACCACAATAATCTCCGGGTTCTGCTCCAGATACCGGGCGATAATCAGCTGCTGGGTTTCAATAGAGGCGGTGTGGGTATGCTTATCCTCAACGGAAAGCCGCACATAAACTCCGGCGCGGCAAGTAGTATCCATCTCCGGTGCAGGAAGCACCACAGTTTCCTTTCTGCTTTTTCTTGCCACAAATCATCCCACCTTTCTTTGGCTTGTTTGCTCTGCCAGCTGAATCAGCTGGATCGCTTTCTGATATTCGTCCTGATATGTAAAGGTGATCTCCAATTCCTTTTTTCCAATCACCTTGATACTCTGTATCATGTGAACCACAGCTTTGCGGTCCAGGGTCTCCATCGTAGAAAACTGTGTGAAGTGGGAAATCCAGCGGTTCCGTTCACTCCGGTTCTCCAGAACATCAGCCAGCTTTTCCTTTAAGACCCGAATACCCTCTTTTGCATTTTCCGCAATCCTCGTGTATTTGGCCTTATAGTCGGTATATTCCTCTTTGCTGATGGTGCCGGTAATCAGGCTTTCGTAGAGACGGGCCTTAAATTCAAGCGCCTGTTCCACCTGCTGCTCATTGGCGGCGATGTGGGAGGCGTATTCATTGGCAAGCGCCTGATTGATGCTGCTCTGGTCGATACCGTCCAGGATAGCTTGCAGACAGCTCACATTGTCGATGTAGCCTTTCAGACTGTCCTTGACGCACTCTACAAGATCACTTTCCTTGAGCATTACCGGGTTGGCGCAGCCATGCTTTTTCCCGGTGGGGCAATAATAATAGTGGTATTCCTTGCCCTTAACCCGGTTCGTTTTCCGCGTCATGCGGCTCCCACAGCAGCCGCAGATCAAAACGCCGGAAAACAGATACACCGTATCCTGTTTGGGAGAAGTCCGGGTATCCAGTCTGCGGATACGCTGGACCAGCTCAAAATCCTGTTTGGCAATCAGCGGCTCATGGGCGTCAGGGATGCGAATCCATTCAGAGGATGGCCGCTGCTCCATCTGCTTGATTTTGTAATGTGGGGTGCCTTGCTTCCCCTGTACCAATGTGCCGATATAGGTTTCATCCTGCAAAATGCGGATGATCGTTGTAGCAGACCATTTGCAATCCTCTTTGTCGGCATAGCCGTGTTTGGCATAGGGAAAACCATTATTTTTCTTATAGGCCAGGGGGGAGAGGATGCCCATTTCGTTCAGCACGGTGGCGATCCGCAGGGCGCTTGTCCCGTCCAGGCGCATACGGAAGATGTCCCGGACAACGCGGGAAGCATACGGGTCAGGTACAAGCAGATTTTTGTTTTCCTCGGATTTCATATAGCCGTAAACGGGAAAGGCTCCAACAAAATCTCCGTTACGCCGTTTTATATCCAAAGAGGTACGGGTCTTGATGGAAATGTCCCGGCAGTAGGCTTCGTTCATAATGTTCTTGACGGATACGGTCAGATCGTCACCGCTGCCTTCATGGGCGGTGTCGATGTTATCCGTGATGGCAATAAAACGAACCCCATAAGTGGGGAACACCCGGCGCAGGTAGCGTCCGGTTTCAATGTACTCTCGTCCCAGGCGGGAGAGGTCCTTTACAATGACGCAGTTGATCTTGCCATCGGTGATGTCCTGCATCATTTCCTTAAACGCCGGACGGTCAAAAATGATACCGCTGTAACCATCGTCGATTTTTTCGGATACGATTTGGATGTCCGGGTTTCGTTCAATGAAGTTCTCAATCAGCTTCCGCTGGTTGGTAACGCTGTCGCTCTCGCTGGAGCGATCATCTGTGTAAGACAGACGAATGTAAGCTGTTGCCTGATATTTTGGCATGAAAAAGCACTCCTTTCCTCCCGGAAGCTCCCGCAAGAAAAGAGTGAATTTCGAGGTTTTCAGTTTTCATCCTTTTCCATACACATCGTAGCACGCTTTTGGAAAAAGAGCGAGGATGTCGATTACCTTAAAATCCCTTGCAGGCATTCCTCCAATGTGACCCCGTTGCTGGCAAATGCGGCGTTTACCACAAAATCGCCGCAGCGAAAGCGATAGGGGTTTTTGATCTGGTGAAGAAAGGCCGTGATCCGTTCCTCTTTGGGGAGGTCTTTATCCACCGTGACTTCACGGATGTCAACCAATTCATCGGTTGTTGTTTGTGGACAGCATTGCGTCAACTGGCTCATAAG
>DCTE01000089.1:14223-14386 GCA_002329405.1 Ruminococcaceae bacterium UBA1448
AAGAAAGGACTGCACCCAAATGATGCCTTGTTGTTGCTAACAGCAAATGGACGCAGCCTTTCAGATTATATCCGTTGCTTTCGTCACATTTGCCACGCGCCCCTGACGATAGGGACATTCCTGGTCTCCGCTGGCGCGGCTGTCATAACTCCGCAGCGTCGTT
>DCTE01000022.1:0-25616 GCA_002329405.1 Ruminococcaceae bacterium UBA1448
ACCCTCCTGCCACCAAAGCCCTTCGAGCGGTGGTACTACATAGTCAAAATAACCGTCAATCTGATGCTTTCCCATCTTACTCATTTTAATAGTATAAGCGACGCCATACAACAGAGCAATCGCATGTTTATACTCACCGTCCGGCAGATTGGGATTTCCCTTTCCCCGGACCGCCAGAAAATTCATTTCTGGCACCATTACAACCTGCGGCTGACCGGACGGCAGATAAAACTCCTTATACTCTTTCTTATAATCAAATGCCAACATTATTCCCTCCCAAGATTTGTTATACGTTCTTTAATCGACGCTTCAAACTGCTGGTCAGACAACTGGGGNNCTCACGCACCGCAGCCCAGATTTCACATGGAAGTTCGCTGCACCCGGCACAGCTGACATATCGCTTTTTCTGCACCGAGCAGGCATAAATCGGACATGCCTTTCCTGCCGGTGCATGAAATACCTTTCCGCAGGATTCGTTGCACCCGGCACAACGTCCACCATAAAACGGGCACTTTTTACATTCTGTCCCGCAGCAGCTGATCCCAAGCGCCGCCCGCTGCTGTTTCTTACTCAGGCTCTCCAGCACCAGCGTATAAGACTCGTCCAGCATTTCCCGCAGCAGGTCATCCGGGACCTGTCCATCCGGCCGGACAGAATTCCAGTGCACCTTATCGGAATAGTATCCCGGCAGGATATCGGGGTACTGCCGGCGCAGGAAGTCCCCTTCTTCCGGCCTGAGTTTGAGATTGATATAGTATGGCTTCCCGTCTGAATCAAGACAGACCGCTGCAAACATCTTCTCCCCAATTTTGTACCGGACCCAGTTCCACACCGGCTGCAAATCCTTTGTAACGCCCCTTTTTTTAAGGAGATAATCGTCCAGCCACTGATAACGCATATTGGTACATCCTTTCTACTGATAACGTACAAGTATCTGTCTGGCAGAATCCCGCAGTTTTTCCCGGAACTGCTTCGGTTCAAGCAATTCCACCTTTTCCCGGAAACTGAGCAGCCAGGTCAGAAGGTTTTCCTCGTCGGTGTAATCGGCTGTAAACAGCAGCCTTCCATCTGGCTGCTGCTCAAAACAGGCAGGGCCAAATTCTTCCACCAGCCGCCATTTGCATTCCGGATCAAACAGCGCCCGAACCCGGATACCGCCGGGGAAAATCCGCTCATTGCGCAGGTCGGGCAAAGGGACTGTCCGCGGCTCAAACGCCGCGCCCGGCTGAATTTCTTCCATCCGGTTCAGTTTAAACAGCCGATAGTCTTCCCGCATGGTACAATACCCCCATACATACCAGCTCGACCAACGAAAGATCAGATAATACGGTTCGATCAGCCGCCGGCTTTCGCCGTGTGGGGAATAGTAGGTAAATGATAACAGAAAGTGGCTATCCATTGCCGCACGAATTTGCTCAATTTTTGGTGCCAGGGATTCTTTATACCAGGAGGACAGGTCAATCAGGATATTTTGGCTGCCGGACATCCAGTCAGAGCCGCCAACTGATAATTTTTCCATAAGCTGTGCGACCCGGTTGGTACCGCTGACACTGTCCAGACTGTGCAGTCCGGCAAGAATGGTCTGCATCTCCTCAGACGTCAGCAGTGTACGATCCATTTTATATCCTTCCATGATGGATATACCGCCCTTTTGTCCCTGCGTGGTGACAATCGGAATACCAGCCCGGCAAAGATCTTCGATATCCCGGTTGATGGTGCGCCGGGAGACTTCAAACCGTCTGGACAGTTCCGGTGCGGTAACCTGTTGCTGTTGCAACAAGATGGAAAGTATCCCGATCAGCCTTTCAATTTTCATACCATTCCCTCCGGTGCACAATCTGTTTTATCTTCTGTTTACAGTATACCATATCAAACAGGACAGCTGTCTGTCATGTTTGGATTTTATATTGATTATAGAAAATCTCAAATAATCTTTCAAGTGGGGAAAGCAGCCTGATCATATTATTTTTCTGCTGTCCGCACGCTTTACCTTTGCTTGACAGATATGGTATAATCTTCCTATACTGAATCAAAATATGAGGAAAGATGAGGAGAAAAAGATGCTGAAACGTTTTGCGCGGTACTATAAGCCGCATATGAAACTGTTCACACTGGACATGATCGCGGCGTTTATCGTTGCCTGCGCCGACCTGTTCTACCCGCGGATTGCCCAGAACATCATCAACGACTATGTCCCCAATAAAAATATGGGGATGCTGCTGGCCTGGTCAGGCGCGCTGCTGCTGATCTATGTGATCAAGATGCTGCTCAGCTACTTTATGCAGTATCAGGGACACATGGTTGGGGTCGGTATCCAGTCGGACATGCGCAAGGAAGCGTTTGGACGGCTGCAAAAACTGCCGTTTAAATACTTTGATGAAAACAAAACCGGTTCAATTCTATCCCGTATCGTCAACGACACCTTCGAGATCGCCGAGCTTTCCCACCATGGCCCGGAAGACCTGTTTTTATCAATCATCTCGCTGATCGGCGCATTTATCATGATGGCGCAGATCAATATTCTGCTGACATTGATTTTGTTTGCAATGGTACCGCTGATTGTTCTGTTTGCGGTGCTGCTCCGAAAACACATGAACCGCGCCTTCTTAAAAAGCCGCGAGGAAATCGCCGAGGTCAACGCGACGATTGAAAACTCGATCGCAGGCATCCGTATCTCCCGAAGCTATGTTTCGGCCGAACACGAAATGGAAAAGTTTGATGAAAACAACGGCCGTTATATCCAGGCACGGGATGACAGCTACAAAGTTATGGGCTATTTCTTCTCCGGGATGGGGATGTTCACCGATCTTTTGTATCTGATGGTACTGTTCTGCGGCGGATTGTTCTTTTTCTACGATCAGATCAATGTCGGTGAGTTTGCGGCCTATATCCTGTACATCAATATGTTTTTGAATCCGATCAAAAAGCTGGTCAACATCTTTGAGCAGCTGCAAAACGGTATGACAGGCTTTAAGCGTGTACAGGCCATCATGGATGAACCTGCCGAAGAGGAAAAACCGGACGCAAAAGAACTGAAAGACGTCAAGGGAACCATTGACTTTGAAGATGTCAGCTTTTCCTACGAATCCACCGACGACAACAGCAGTCACACCGTCATTGACCATCTGACGATGCACATTGATCCAGGAAAAACGGTTGCACTGGTTGGGCCGTCCGGTTCCGGCAAGACTACCCTCTGCCATCTGATTCCACGGTTTTATGAGATCAATGATGGCGCAATCAAAATCGACGGGACAGATATCCGTGATCTCACCCGGTTGTCACTCCGCCAGAACATCGGTATGGTGGCACAGGACGTCTTCCTCTTTACCGGCACCATCCGGGACAATATTGCTTACGGCAATCTCGACGCGACCAACGAGCAGATCATCGACGCCGCCAAAAAGGCAAATATCCACGATTATATCATGACGATGCCGGAAGGCTATGACACCTATATCGGCGAACGGGGCGTCAAACTGTCAGGCGGCCAAAAACAACGGATCTCAATTGCGCGTGTTTTCCTGAAAAACCCGTCTATTCTGATTCTGGACGAGGCAACCTCAGCGCTGGACAACGCGACCGAAATGCTGATTCAGTCGGCACTGGAAAAGCTGGCCAAGGGACGCACCTCTTTGATTGTCGCCCACCGGCTGTCTACCATCAAAAATGCGGATGAAATCATCGTCCTGACGGAAAAGGGTGTACAGGAACGGGGTACCCACGCCGAACTTCTGGCGAAAAACGGCATCTATGCCGGACTGTACCGCTATCAGTTCCGCGAATAACCCGCAAAATTGTGAAACCCCCTTGCGCCGGTGGAATGAATATGTTAGAATTGAATAAATTATTTGTTTTCGACACCAGTTTTCGCCACCGGAAAGGAGTTTTCCGTCATGAAACGTTCAACCGGTTCTCTGAGTAAAAAAGATCTGATGCCGCGGACAATTGCGGTTATTACCGATTCCTGCGCTGACGTCCCGCCGGAACTTGCCAAACAATTTGGCATTTATGTCCTTCCTCTGCAAATCCGCTGTTCAGAAGGTGTCTTCCGCGACGGAGTGGACATCCATCCGGCAGACATCTATCGGATTCAGCAAAAGGAACAGCCTGGTTCCAGCCTGCCGCTGGGGAGCGACCTTGAGCAGCTGCTGGTACAGGTCAGGGAGGACGGCTATACCCAGGCAATTGCGCTGATGATGTCCAGCGGACTGTCGGGGACCTATAATCTTGTCCGCCAGGCAGTTGAACCGGCAGCGGAAAACGGATTGACATTGGCGGCTTTTGACACGATGACTTCCAGCATCGGCACCGGTGCAATTGCATTGCAGCTGAGCGAGTACATTGCCCGGGGGATGGAATTTGAGGATGCCTGTCAGCAAGCGGAAAAGCTGATCAGAGAAACAACCGTCTTTTTCTCGGTAGATACGCTGGAGTTTCTGCGCAAGGGCGGGCGGATTGGCAAAATCAGCGCGATGGCCGGCAGCGTTTTACAGATTAAGCCGATTCTTGCTTTTGCGGAGGACGGCCAGCTGACATCGGTTGCCAAGGTGCGCGGGCGCAAAATGGTTCAGCAGAAACTGATCGAGCTGGTACAGCAGCGTTATCAGCCGGGACGCCATTTTAATCTGATGGTGGCAGACGGCGGCGCACCTGAAGAAAGGAAGGAACTGGAAAGAAAGCTGGCAAAGGCATTCCCCGGATATGAAAATATCTTTAAGGCCAATATTGGTGCGACACTGAGCATTTATACCGGGTCCGGCGTACTGGGGGCTGCGATACAGTACCTGGATTAATCAATTATCGCACAAATTCTGAATTCAAAATTTGTCCATTTTTTATCTGGACTTTGGATGCTTTTGGTTTTATAATATTTTTATGTTACGCCTGTCTGATAAGTCTTATCCGACAGGCCTTTATTTCGATTGTTTCCTTTGCTCATTTAAAAGGTTATGATTTTAAAGGGTCACATGCTTAAAGGAAACGGAAAGGAATCCTGTCATGAAAACTCGTGAAAAATTCGGCTCACGTCTGGGGTTTATCCTGGTCTCAGCCGGATGCGCAATCGGATTGGGGAATGTCTATAAATTCCCCTATATCTGCGGTCAGTATGGCGGCGCCGCCTTCATTCTGATCTATCTGGTCTTTCTGGCAATCCTCGGGCTGCCGGTGCTGGTCTGTGAATTCACCATCGGACGTGCAGCACAGTGCAGTATGGCGGGCGCATTTGAAAAACTGGAGCCAAGGGGAAGCAAATGGCACCGGCTCAAGTGGATCAGCATTCTGGGTTGTTACCTGCTGCTGATGTCCTATACCACCATCACCGGCTGGATGCTGTATTATGCCTGGCAGACAGCAACCGGAAGACTGTCCGGGCTGGACACGGCCGGCGTCAGCCAAGCGTTTGGAGACATGACTGCTTCGCCCGGGACAATGGGCCTGTGGATGGTCATAACCATCCTGATTGCGTTTGCTGTCTGTTCGATTGGCCTGCAAAAAGGTATTGAACGAATCACAAAGGTCATGATGACCTGTTTATTGTTGCTGATCCTCGTCCTGGCGGTCAATTCGCTGACGCTGGATGGCGCGGAAGCCGGCGTCCGGTTCTATCTGATTCCCGACTTTGAACTGGCAATGTCCTATGGTCTTGGAAATGTCATCTATGCCGCGATGTCCCAGGCGTTCTTTACCCTTTCCATCGGCATCGGCGCAATGGAGATCTTCGGAAGCTATCTGAACCGGGAACACGGACTGTTCAACGAAGGGAAAAATATTGTCCTACTGGACACATTTGTCGCGCTGATGGCGGGGCTGATCACACTGCCGGCCTGCTTTGCCTTCGGGATTGAACCGACCAGCGGTTTCTCGCTGCTGTTTATCACGCTGCCCAACATCTTCAACCAGATGGCTGGCGGAAAAATCTGGGGGACCTTGTTCTTTATCTTTATGTTCTTTGCAGCCCTGTCAACAGTCATTGCAGTATTTGAGAACCTGCTCGCCTATTACATCGACGGCTTCGGATGGAGCCGCAAAAAAGCTGGCGTTGTCAATCTGATCCTGATTGTCGTCCTGTCCATTCCGGCTATCCTCGGATTTAACCTGCTTTCTGGAATCCAGCCGCTTGGTGCTGGCTCCGGTATCCTTGATCTGGAGGATTTCCTGGTCACCAACAACCTGCTGCCGCTGGGCAGCCTGGTTTTCGTCCTCTTCTGCACCCGTAAAAACGGCTGGGGATGGAAGAAATTCTATGAAGAGGCAAACGCCGGCTCTAAAATGAAAAAACTGCCCGAAGCCTTCCGGCTGTATATGTCCTGGGTTTTGCCGGCAATTATCCTGCTGGTCTATTTTAAAGGCTATTACGATTACTTCTCGCCCAAAGGGACAGCCCTGCTGGTCGGCTGGATGATCTTTGCAATCCTGTTGGTTACAGCCATTCTGCTGATCGCCTTCCGTACCAAGGGGACACAGACCACTTCCCCTTCCAAAAAATACTGATTTTATTATTAAGGCCATTCTATCCCCGATAGCGGGATGGAATGGCTTTTTTATTCCGTAAAATGGAAAGCGTGCTTGACATTCAATTGTGTATTCGCTATAATAAAAAATGTAAAGCAAACTTTCCATGAAAAAGGAGGCGGGATATGAAAAACAGGCTGGAAGAAATTCGCAAAAGCCGCGGTATCCGACAGGATGAACTGGCACGTGCGCTGGAAGTCTCCCGTCAGACAATCGGCTCATTGGAAAACGGGCGGTATAATCCATCCATTATACTGGCATTTAAAATTGCCCGGTATTTTGACATGAAAATTGAAGATATATTTATCTACGAGGAGGGAGAACCGTGAGAACCAAAACCAAAATTCACCTGATCTGCGCAATCATCGGTATTATTCTGATGGCGATGTCTCTGTTTTTGGAAACTGCCCTATCAAAAATTTTTCAGGCAATTTTAACCGGACTGGGCAGCGGCGCATTTGGAATGGGTGCGGCACTGTTTACCTTTGGCCGTTGGGAAGAAAGTCAGCCGGAAGTGATGAAACAAAATGAGATTGAAGCAAAAGACGAACGGAACCTCACGATCCGTTATCGGGCGCAGGCTTTATCTGGACTTGTCGTGCAGTGGCTGCTGATTGCTGTCGCGTGGATTTGCATTATCATGAATGGACCACTATGGGTTATACTAACGACAGTCGGCATTTTTCTTGGAAAAAGCTGTTTGGAGTTTATCCTGATCGAATATTATCAAAGGAAAATGTAACGGAGGATGGATATGACATTTACAATTGAGCACCTGTCTAAGCATTTTGACAAGAAAGAAGTTTTGCGGGATATCAACTTCACCTTTGATGAAGGAAAAATCTACGGCCTCCTGGGACGCAACGGCGCCGGAAAAACAACCCTGTTCAACTGCCTCAACCGGGATATCAAAAACGATGGCGGCAGCTTTTATCTGGAAGAAAACGGCACCCGAAGAGAGGTAAAGCCGGAAGATATCGGTTATGTACTGTCAACCCCTGCTGTCCCGGAATTTCTGACAGGACGTGAATTCCTCAAATTCTTCATGGACATCAACGCGGCATCCATCCGGGAGCCCAAAAGCATTGACGAATATTTTGACTATATGAGCATAGATGAGGAAGACCGGTNNAATATATCAGTATTGCGCCGGAAGACAGAGATAAGCTGCTGAAGGATTATTCTCACGGCATGAAAAACAAAATGCAGATGCTGGTCAACATCATCGCACAGCCCAATATTCTGCTGCTGGATGAACCGCTGACTTCACTGGACGTCGTCGTCGCTGAGGAAATGAAACAGATGCTGCGTTCTCTCAAGAGCGACAGAATTACGATTTTTTCAACCCATATTATGGACCTGGCACTCGACCTGTGTGATGAAATCGTACTGCTCAGCCATGGAGAACTGGAGGTAGTGGAAAAATCCAACCTCGACAGCCAGGAATTCAAAGAGAAGATTATCGCGGCTCTGCGGGAGGAAGACCATGCTTAAAACTTTACGCCTTTCCTTTGCACTCAAAAATACCTATCGGGTCAACAGTATCCTCTATTCCATCAAGCAGATCCCGCTGATTAAAAAACTACTGCCGGATGCACTGTATAAGGTACGCGGTCTGAAAATACTGGCGAATATCCTGTCCGTTCTATGGGAAATCCTATCGGTTTTTGTGGGGAAGCTGCTGTATTTTATTACGTTGGTCTGTGGAATCGGGCTGCTGTATGAAAAACTGCCGGCGGAACAGGTATATTTACATATTCTGTTTTTCCTGACGGTGATCGGCGCATATATGAACACCGGTATATTCAATCCCAGCAGGGATAAATACTACGCGATGATTCTGATGAGGATGAACGCACGGGAATATACGTTAATCAACTATGGATACGCGATTTTAAAGGTAGTCATCGGATTTTTGCCCTTTTCGATCTGGTTTGGCATGGCTCGGAATGTGCCGATATGGTTTGATCTGCTGCTGCCGTTGTCGATCGCTGGAATGAAACTGACCTTTTCGGCCTACTCGCTGTGGGATTATGAAAAAAATGGAAAGCTCTTCAACGAAAATGGTATCCATAAAAATTTGTGGCTGTTCGCCGGGCTCCTTTTGGCAGCCGCCTATGGATTGCCTGCCGTCGGAATTGCACTTCCATCTGCTGTTACCATGACGGTGATGATTGCTTTCATCCCGGCCGGTGCCGTCGCAGTCAGAAAAATCATTCGGTTTCCTTACTATCGCGAAATCAACCAGCTGCTGCTCGCCCAGATGTTAAACCAGATGGATGCCGCAAAACAGGTCGCCAAAACCGCCAGTGAAAAAACCATCTCGGCTGACCGTTCCATCACCAGCAAACGCAAAGGATTTGAATACCTAAACGAGCTGTTTATCAAACGCCACCAGAAAATCCTCTGGAAATCAACCCAAAAACTGACTGCCGTCTGTTGCTTTATCATCGGCGGGATTCTGCTTGCGATGTATCTGAAGCCGGAAATAAAAGAAGCAGCAAACGAAATGATCCTCAACTGGCTGCCCTATTTTGTATTCATCATGTATATGATCAACCGCGGAACCGGCTTTACCCGGGCGTTGTTTATGAACTGCGACCATAGCCTGCTGACCTACTCGTTTTATAAAAAGCCGGGATTTGTACTGAAACTGTTCCAGATACGGCTTCGGGAAATCATGAAGATCAATGCTGTTCCGGCTATTGTCATTGGTGCAGGGCTGGCACTGATTCTATTTGTTTCAGGTGGAACGGATAATCCGCTCAATTACGCGGTGCTGTTTATCTCGATTCTGTGTATGAGCCTGTTTTTCTCGATACATTATCTGACCGTCTATTACCTGTTGCAGCCGTACAACGCCGCAACGGAAATGAAAAGCGGTACCTACCAGCTGGTATTATCCGGCACCTATTTTGTCTGTTTTATGATGATGCGGGTCAAAATGCCTCTGTTGGTGTTTGGATTTGTCTGCATCGGATTTTGCGTACTGTATTCCATTGTCGCAAGCATTCTGGTATACCGGTTTGCGCCGAAAACTTTCCGGCTGCGTTCATAACAGAAATATCCGCGACCGATTGGAGGAAAAATAGATGGATTGGCTGGAAGAAGTTCAGCAAAAAGTGAAACGAAAAAATCAGATTCTCTTCTCGAAAGACTGCCCGCTGTTTGGGGAACTGAATCTGCTGCTGGGCCGGCAGAACCACCGCGCTGTCGTCCTGTGGGCGCTGGAACTGGCAGAAGAAGCAGTCAAAGTATTGCAGCAAAACTATCCCGACGATCTCCGTCCGGCTGACGCTGTGGCTGCAACCCGGCTGTGGGCAGCAGGCAAAATCAAAATGCCGGTCGCCAAACAGGCAATCCTCCGCTGCCACGGGATGGCGAAAGAGATCACATCTCCCGCAGACATCGCCCTGTGCCATGCAATCGGGCAGGCATGCGGCACCGTCCATGCGGCCGGCCACGCACCAGGCTTTCCAATATATGAGCTGACGGCAATTGTGCGTCAGCTGGGAGTGGAAAACTGCCGAAATGCTGTCGAAGAGCGATGCAGATACTACGTCCGGCGGCTGATCTACTGGCAGGAACAGGAGCCGTCTGTAACCGTTGAATGGGCAAAATTTCTGACGAAATAAAATCAGCCTACAAAAACGGCCGCCTGTCAACGGCCGGAAAAACTAACCGTTGACAGCACGCCGCATCCCCTGCCTGATTTACAAATCCGCTCAATTACGGTATAATATCATCATAACCACTTTTGGGGTTCAGCTTAAGAAGACACCAGACGACCGGTATCAATACCGAAAATCAGACAAACCCTCAAAGGAAATGGAGGATGGAAGATGAAACAATGTATGGACGCTGAAAACCTGCACCGCAGGCTCAAAAAAATCATCGGTCAGGTACAGGCAATTGACCGGATGGTGGACGAGGATATTCCCTGCGAAGACATCCTCTCCCAGATCAATGCCGCTAAATCCGCACTGCATAAAGTCGGGCAGATCGTCCTCGAAGGGCACATCAAACATTGTGTGAAGGACGGTATCGAACATGGTGACGCGGATAAAACCATTGAAAACTTTACCAAAGCGGTTGAACGTTTCGCCAACATGCAATAATATCTATCTTGAAAGACAGTCTTTCGGGCTGTCTTTTTTGTTGATATCTTGACAAGATGTGGGGTTACCGGTATAATATACATATACCCCTATAGGTATAGAAAGAAGGTAACATCATGCGGAAGGTCATCGACAAAGCAGAACAGCTGTTGGAACTGGGCGGCACAAAAAAGGAAATTTTATTTCTTATAATTTCGGGGATCGCCCTGCTGATCAGTATTTTCAACTGGAACCCCTTTCCCTTTGACGCGGCATGGGTCGCAATCATCCTCTGCGGAATCCCAATCATAATGGAAGCAATCATCGGCCTGATCACCGCCTTTGACATCAAGGCGGACGTGCTGGTATCACTGGCACTGATTGCCTCCGTCTGCATTGGAGAGCATTTTGCAGCCGGTGAAGTCGCGTTTATCATGCAGCTGGGCGCACTGCTGGAAGATCTGACAGTCGCAAGAGCAAGGGCTGGCATCGAAAAGCTGGTCCATCTCACGCCACAGACTGCGCGGGTTATTTCTGGTGAAACTGAACGGATACTTCCCGCCGAACAGGTAAAGATCGGCGACCGTCTTCGGGTTCTGCCCGGAGAAACCGTCCCGGTCGATGGGATCATCCTGTCTGGTCCAACCTCGATCAATCAAGCGGTCATGACCGGCGAATCACTGCCGGTGGACAAAACCGCCGGAGACGAGGTGTCCAGCGGAACAGTCAATCAATTTGGTGCGTTTGAGATGCAAGCGACCAAAGTCGGTGAGGACAGCTCTATCCAGCGGATGATCAAACTGGTACAGTCTGCCGACGCGGGCAAAGCAAAAATTGTCGGTCTGGCCGACCGGTGGGCAACCTGGATTGTCGTCATCGCACTGACGGCGGCGGCACTGACCTGGCTGATTACGGGTGAAATCATCCGTGCCGTTACGATACTTGTTGTCTTTTGCCCCTGTGCGCTGGTACTGGCAACACCGACTGCAATTATGGCCGCAATTGGCAACGCGACCAAGCATGGTTTCCTGGTACGGCAGGGAGACGCACTGGAACGGCTGGCCAGAGTCTCTAAAATTACTTTTGACAAGACCGGCACATTAACATATGGCACACCGACTGTGACTGCTGTTGAAAGCATTTCCGGGGTTGACAGGGATGAACTCTACGCACTGACCGCCGCTGCCGAGCAGTTGAGCGAACACCCGCTCGGCAAAGCAATCGTCCGCTGCTATGGCCGGAAACCAGACGCCGCAGAAGATTTCAGAATGATTCCCGGTGAAGGAGTGTCTGCTGTCATCAACGGACGGAAAGTTGCCGCCGGCAACCTGAAACTGATCACCAAACATACCGGTGCAGTACCGTCCCAGTCGATGCGGGCAAATGCAGAAAACTATCTCAGCCAGGGATGCACCGTCATCTATGTCGCAATCGACCAGCAGCCCGCCGGATTCATTGCCCTTTCAGATACCATCCGGCCAGATGGTAAACAGATGGTGCAGGCACTCAACCAAATCGGTGTACAACCTGTTCTGCTGACCGGCGACCATCAAAACGCCGCCGAAGCAATCGCCGGTGCACTGGAAATCCGTGAAGTACATGCAGACTGTCTGCCGGAGGACAAGCTGCGGCAGATTGACGCCTATCAGAACACCGGTAACCAGGTCTGTATGATCGGCGATGGTATCAACGATGCCCCGGCCCTGAAAAAAGCAGATGTAGGCATTGCGATGGGTGGAGTTGGCAGCGATATTGCTGTAGATGCGGCAGATATTGCGCTGGTAGACGATGAGATTAAGGAACTTCCCCATCTGGTTGCCCTCTCCCGCAGGATGATGAAAACAATCAAACTGAATCTGACCTTCTCGATGACCCTTAACTTCCTGGCCATCACGCTGGCGATAACCGGCCTGCTCGGCCCGGTTATCGGCGCGTTGGTGCACAATGCCGGTTCGGTCCTTGTCATCATCAATTCCGCCCTGCTGCTGACCTGGCGGCGCAAGTAACAAGTAAACTGAATAACATCCAAAAAGCCGCCCGTATGAAAACAACGGACGGCTTTTTTGTCAGCAGGTTATCTCCCGGTGACAAGGTTCTTTGGGACACTGTACCCAAGTGCATATTCTTCTTTGACTTTCCGGCCGGAACGATAAACCAGCACGCCGAGCAATCCCATAAATGCCGCTACCGCTGCCAGTCCTGCCAGTGCTGCCGAAACATTCAATGAAGCCGGAGCGGTCGCAAGCGTGCCAATGGTATAGACCAGATAGGCGATGGTATAACCGACTCCCAGCTGCAATCCAATACCGGCGAAAAGCCACTTTACGCTCTTCATCTCAGAATTCATTGCACCGATTGCCGCAAAGCAAGGCGGCGTGTACAAGTTAAACATCAGGTAAGCGAGTGCTGCAACCTTAGTGATCGCGATAATTCCAGCGACCTCTGCACCAGCACCCTCCATCAGTGCCAGTTCCTCGGTATCAATCAGGTTCTCCAACCCTACAAAGCAGACAGCCAGTGTGCCGACGACATTCTCTTTTGCAATAAATCCGGTGACTGCCGCTGCGGCCAGCTGCCAGGAAAGAACACCGACAATCGGAACCAGCAGCCATGCAAACGGACCGGCAATCGAAGCGAGAATCGAAGCATCCGCCGTTTCGGCGACAGCAAAGTGCCAGTCAAAGGTCTGCATAACCTGCACTGCGGTATTGCACAGCAGGATAATGGTTGCAGCCTTCACGATATACGCCTTGCCGCGGCTGCACATCGACTTGAAAGCGCCCCAGAGAGAAGGCAGCTTGTATTCCGGCAGCTCGATGATAAAGAAGGACTTTCTTGATTTATAGCCGGCAATCTTGTTGACCAGCAGCGCACCGACAAAGATCAGAACGATACCAGTCAGATACATCAGCGTGCTGACCCAGCCTGCGTCGTCAAAAAACGCACCGGCAAACAGCGCGATGACCGGAATCTTCGCACCACACGGCATAAACGGTGCCAGCATCGCGGTTGCCCGGCGTTCCCGTTCATTGCGGATGGTACGGCTGGCCATGATACCGGGGACGGCGCAGCCGACGGTAATGACGAATGGGATGACCGATTTGCCCGACAGACCGACCTTTTTAAAGATCGGGTCGAGTACAACCGCAACCCTGGACATGTACCCACAGTCTTCCAGCAGTGCAATCAGGAAATACATTACCATAACCAGCGGCAAAAATCCGACAACCGCACTTACACCGCCAATGATTCCATCGACCAGCAGTGCCGACAGAATCGGACTGGCGTTGTTTTCCAGCAGCCCGCCAACCCAGCCTTGGAAGGTCTCCAGCCAGCCGACCATCCAATCGGCAATCGGCGTACCCACCCAGACCTGCGAAATCTGGAAAACAAAAAACATGACAACCGCAAAAATCGGAATCCCAAGCCATTTGTTGGTCAGTACTTCGTCAATCTTATCCCCGACGTTCTTATCTTTGGTCAAAACTTTGCGCGTCTCAACCGCTTCGACAATCTCGTTGACAAATCTGAACCGCTGCCGGTCTGCTTCTTCAACCTCCTTTTTATTGGTTAAATCAATTTCCGGCTGATGATAAGGGGCAGCCTGTGCTTTATGGGCAACATTTACCGCCTTATCAATGACTGCATTCAGCCCGTCTGCCGAAGTAGAAATCGTTTCAATAACCGGACAGCCCAGTTTTTGACTGAGTGCCTGCACATCTATTCTGGTTTCCTTTTTCGCGTTGATGTCACTCTTGTTCAGCGCAACGACCACCGGAATCCCAAGTTCCAGCAGCTGTGTCGTAAAAAACAGGCTGCGGCTGAGGTTGGTCGCATCGACAATGTTGATGATAACATCAGGATTTTCTTTTTTGACATACGAGCTGGTGATGCTCTCTTCACTGGTAAACGGCGACATCGAATAAGCGCCGGGCAGGTCAACTGCTATCAATTGTTCACTGCCCGAGTAAAACGTTTTTTTAATCGGATGTTCTTTCTTCTCAACCGTTACACCTGCCCAGTTGCCGACCTTTTCATTCCGGCCGGTCAGTGCGTTGTACATTGTGGTTTTACCCGAGTTTGGGTTACCTGTCAATGCAATTCTCATGACTTTTGCCTCCTCATATGCGATCCTTTCGGATTGATTTATGTAATTAGCAACAGCTAACCACTATCCAAAAAAATAACCGATTCCTTTAAATCAGAATCGCGTCTGCGAGCTGGTCATCAATATTATACCGGCCATCCTTGATCGACACAACACATCCCCCCTTGCGGCGGGAAACCACGGTAATTTTTTCGCCGGCAAAACATCCCAGAGAAAACAGAAAAGCGTCCATCTCCTCATCTTCTGTCACAATCTTCTGAATCAAATATTCTGTTCCCTCAATTGCCTGTCTGAGCGTCATCATTTCATCTCCCTGATCGTACATTCATCGACCGTACTGCAATATTAGTTAGTTCTAGCTAACTTCCATGGATATTATATTCCACAACCGGCAATTTGTCAAGGGCTGTTTGCAAAAAAATTTATCTGCCAGTCGTATATGATAAATGCTGTCACTTTATCCTTTGACAGACAGCAAAAAGCCCCAGGGAGTCTTTCCCCGGGGCGATAATCTTTATGATTGGAGCTGATAAACCGATCAGTTATCCATCGGCTTCATGGTCGGGAAGAGCAGGACGTCGCGGATAGAAGCAGAGTCGGTCAGCAGCATGACCAGACGGTCAACACCAAAGCCCAGACCGCCTGTCGGAGGCATACCATATTCCAGCGCGGTGACGAAATCATAGTCGACCTGCGCACGGGTTTCAGGGTCAACAGCGCGGCGCTGTTCAACCTGGCGTTCAAAACGTGCCTTCTGGTCGATTGGGTCGTTCAGCTCACTGAACGCATTACCAAACTCAGTCGCATTGATGAAATACTCGAAACGCTCGGTAAACGCAGGGTCAGTGGGTTTACGCTTGGCCAGCGGGCTGATTTCGACCGGATAATCATAGATAAAGGTCGGCTGAATCAGGTTTTCCTCGACAAATGCGTCAAAGAATTCCGCCAGAATCGCACCTTTGGTCGGGACTTCCGGCAGTTCAACATGATGTTCTGTCGCACAGGCGATCGCGTCTTCGTCGGTCTTCCAGTCGTTGTAATCGACACCGGAATACTTCTTGACCGCCTCGACCATCGTCAAACGTTCCCAGTGGCCGAGATCGATCTGATGGCCCTGATAAGGTACGACGAGTGTACCGCAGACATTCTGCGCAACCGTTTTCATCATATCCTCAACCAAATCCATCATGCCATGGAAATCGGTATAAGCCTGGTACAGCTCGACAGTGGTAAATTCCGGGTTATGTTTGGGGTCCATTCCCTCATTGCGGAAGATACGGCCGACCTCATACACCCGCTCAAAGCCGCCGACAATCAGTCTTTTCAGATACAGCTCAGTCTCAATGCGCAGGACCANNATGTCCAGCGTATTGTGGTGGGTCAAAAACGGACGAGCAGAAGCGCCGATCTCAAATGGAGTCAGAATCGGGGTATCGACCTCCAGAAATCCGCGGCCGTCCAAAAATGCCCGCAGTTCCCGCATAATCAGGCTGCGGCGGACAAAAGTCTCCTTGACCTCAGGATTGACGATCAGGTCGACATACCGCTGACGGTAACGGGTTTCCTGGTCCTTCAGGCCATGGAATTTTTCAGGAAGGGGGAGAAGGGATTTGGAAAGCAGCTGGATGCTCTGCGCATGAATCGAGATTTCACCCTTCTGAGTACGGAAAACGATACCTTCGACGCCGATGATATCGCCCAGGTCCCATTTTTTAAAGCCCTGGTACTCTTCGGTACCGATATCGTCCCGTTTGACATAAACCTGCATCCGATCGCTGCCATCGCGGACATCGCAGAAGGAAGCCTTGCCCATGACACGTTTGGACATCATACGTCCGGCAACCCGGACGGTTTTGCCTTCCATCTCCTCAAAGTTTGCGCGGATATCAGCGCAATGAGCGGTCACGTCATACTTGGTGATCTCGTAAGGGTCAGCGCCTGCTTCCTGCAAAGCCGCCAGTTTTTCCCGGCGCACCCGCGCGTGTTCGGAAAACTCCCGCGCTTCCTGCGCTGCGGCCTGTGCAGCCTCAGCTGCATTTTCCGGCTGTTCTCTCAGCTCTTCACTCATCTATATTCCATTCCTTTCCTACTTCTCAAATATTGATTTCGAGGATTTCAAGGGTAAATGTCTTACCATTGGGGGTATTGACCTCGACAACATCGCCGACTTTTCCGCCGGAGAGGGCCTTGCCGATCGGGGATTCGTCCGAAACCTTGAGCTCAAGCGGCTCAACCTCGGCAGAACCGACGATGGTATAGGTCTGTTCCTCACCAAACAGCGAGTTGAAAACGCGGACCTTGGAGCCCATATGGACCTTTTCATTGGTCATCTCGCTTGCTTCGATAACACGGGCATTTTTGATGGTCAGTTCCAGTTCAAGGATGCGCGCCTCATTCATTGCCTGGGCGTTTTTCGCCTCGTCGTATTCGCTGTTCTCGGACAGGTCGCCGAAAGAACGGGCAATTTTCAGCTGTTCGGAAATTTCTTTACGTTTGACAAGTTTTAAGTTATCCAGTTCGTCCTGGAGTTTCTGAAGACCTTCGGAGGTCAGAACGATTTCTCTTGCGTTTTTCATATCGGTTGCATTCCTTTCCACGGGCCAAAAACACCCGAAAATACGGGCAATTCCTTGCCCGTTCGCATATAGATACAAATTAAATTATACCGGTTTGCACCTCTTTTGTCAAGCCAAAAAAAGCCGCTGGACAGGGCAGGAAAAAGGCAAAAATGCTGTTTGCATGACCCCAAAAAAGTTTTGGCAGCAAATGAATACCATCTTATCTGCTGTCCGGCAGACGTTCCGCTCACACAAAAAGGGAGACCCTGATCGAGTCTCCCAAAGGAAAAAGTTTTCCGATTATTTGCCGACGACTTCTTTAACCGTCTTGACGATGTTTTCAGAAGACAGGCCGTAAAGTTTCAGCAGGTCAACTGCCGGGCCGGACTGGCCAAACTCGTCGTTTACACCGATTTTCTTGACCAGGCAGGGGCATTTTTCAGCGCAGACATCCGCAACTGCACTGCCCAAACCGCCAACCACCGAATGTTCCTCAACGGTGACAATCTTGCCGGTCTCAGCAGCAGCCTTGACGATCAGCTCTTCATCCAACGGTTTGATGGTGTGGATGTTGATGACTCTGGCGTCAATGTCCTCGGCAGCCAGCTGCTCAGCGGCGACAACAGCCTCATTGACCATCAGGCCGGTCGCGACGATGGTGACATCCTTGCCGTCGCGGAGGGTGATACCCTTGCCGATCTCAAAGTGATAGGTCTCGGGGTCATTAAACACCGGTACAGCCAGACGGCCGAAACGCAGGTAAACCGGGCCAGCATGTTCAATTGCCGCAGCAACAGCAGCTTTTGCCTCGACGTCGTCCGAAGGAACGATGACAGTCATACCGGGGATGGTCCGCATCAGCGCGATATCCTCGCAGCACTGATGGGTCGCGCCGTCCTCGCCGACCGAGATACCGGCATGGGTCGCGCCGATCTTGACCGGCAGGCCGGGATAACCAATCGAGTTGCGGACAACTTCAAATGCACGTCCAGCAGCAAACATCGCAAAAGAAGAGGCAAAAACCGTCATACCGGCAGCAGCCAGGCCAGCTGCAACGCCCATCATGTTTGCTTCTGCGATACCGCAGTCAAAAAAGCGGTCAGGATATGCTTTTTTAAAGATACCGGTCTTGGTAGCAGCCGCGAGGTCTGCGTCCAGAACGACCAGGTTCGGATATTTAGGTGCCAGTTCCTTCAGAGCATTGCCGTAGGATTCTCTGGTTGCAATCTTTTTCACGTCAGCCATGATTAAGCTCCTTCCTTTCTTCTCAGTCCAGTGCCGCCAGAGCTGCCGTCAGCTCAGCTTTTGCCTGCTCATACTGTTCAGCATTGGGGGCGGTGCCATGCCAGGAGACCTGATCTTCCATAAAGGAAACGCCCTTGCCCTTGACAGATTTCTGGATAATAGCGGTCGGTTTGCCCTTGACCTCACGGGCAGCCTTGAAAGCGGCCTCAATCTGGTCAAAATCATGGGCGTCGATTGCGATGACATTCCAGCCAAACGCGGTGAATTTATCGGTGATCGGATAGGAAGACATGACTTCGGTGATCGGGCCGTCGATCTGGAGGTTGTTGTTGTCGATGACAGCGACCAGGTTGTCCAGTTTGTAGTGGGCAGCAAACATCGCTGCTTCCCAGACCTGGCCTTCCTCGATCTCACCGTCGCCAAGGATGGTGTATACACGGGAATCCTCGTTTTTCAGCTTGGCGGCAAGTGCCATGCCGCAGGCAGTCGAGATGCCCTGTCCCAGCGAACCAGTCGACATTTCAACGCCGGGGGTGTCGTTCATATTCGGATGTCCCTGCAGTCTGGAACCGATATGACGCAGGGTTGCGAGCTCCTCGACAGGGAAATATCCACGCTCAGCGAGTGCCGCATACAAAGCCGGTGCGGTATGTCCTTTGGACAGTACCAGGCGGTCGCGTCCTTCCATTTTAGGATTGGCAGGGTCGATGTTCATTTCCTTCCAGTAAAGATACGCCAGCGTATCAGCGATCGAAAGAGAACCGCCCGGATGGCCGGATTTGGCGTGAAAGGTTCCCTCGATGATACCAAGACGGATACGGGTCGCGATTTTCTGGAGATTGAGTTTCTCTGCGCGTTCCATAAATATGATCATTCCTTTCTGTTGGTGCCTCAGAATATGGACTGTTTATGCTCGATAAGGTAATCAATTGCTTCGGCGACTGCGCCGGCGGTATTGTCCGCCTGGGTGGTCAGATCGGCGATCTGCTGGATCTCCGGCGGGGCGTTCACGGGCACAACCGCAAAACCTGCCCAATTGAGCATTTCGCGGTCATTTTCGTAGTCCCCCATTGCAACAACTCTGCTGCGGGGAACGCCCAGCATATCGGCAAGCCGTTCAACACCGCTGCCTTTACCGCCCGACATGGGCAGCACCTCATAGAGCATTCGGTCACTCCTAACTAATTGTACACCATCCACCGGGTGTTTGTCCAGATACTTTATCAAATTCCCCATATATTTTTCATCGCAGACAAACATAAATTTAACCCAAGGCAGATGTTCAATTTCAGAAAAAGCCGCCTTCTGATGCGGAATCGGGTACCGGTCGACCAGGTGCCACTGCATATAAGGGTGCCAGTTGAGCAGGTAGATCATATCCGGCGCGAAGATCTCAATGCCCGGGACTCCGCCCGGCGCATCCTTAAAGTCCTCCATCACCTGAAGGGCAAGTTTTTTGGCTTCCAGCGGAATCTCGGTATACCATAATGGACGTTTATCCACCGGGTCGTAGATCATCCCCCCGTTGAACAGCACGCAGGGGGTGGTGATACCCAGCTGGCTGATAAACCGCTCGACCATCGGCACCGGACGCCCAGTTGCCAGCGCAAACTGGCCGCCCGCGGCGGCGAACCGCCTGACAGCTTGGATGTTGGCTGGCGGAATGGTATCGTCATGACAGATCAGCGTCCCGTCGCAGTCACAGGCCATCAAAATACCCTGCATCAGCCCTGGCGCAACCTTACTGCCGCGCCGCAGTTTCCCAAGAAAACGGGTGAAATATTCCGGCAGAGCCGAATCCAGCGCGAGATGTTCCCCGGTCACCGGATGAACAAATCCGATATTCTTTGCATGCAGGCACTGTCCCTGCAATTCGGTCATGACTTTTTGTGGACCATACAACGGGTCACCGGCAACCGGATGCCCGAAAGCAGCCATCTGAACGCGGATTTGATGGGTGCGCCCAGTCTCCAGCGTCAACCGGACATGGGTAAATCCGTCAAACCGTTCCAGCACTTCATAGTGGGTCACCGCTTCCCGTGCATCCGGTGCCAGCGGAGAAACGACCGCCATCTTTTTGCGGTCGGTGCTGCTCCTTCCGAGATAGTCCCGAAGCGTTCCCCGTTCCTCTTTAATATTCCCGTAAACTACCGCCTCATACTGACGGGTAAAGGAATGTTCCCGAATCTGATCGGCCAGCCCGACATGCGCCCGGTCGGATTTAGCGACAATCAGCAGGCCCGACGTATCCTTGTCAATCCGATGGACAATTCCCGGGCGGGCTACCCCGCCGATACCGGACAGCTCGTCACCACAGTGATACAGCAGCGCATGAACCAGTGTCCCGGTGTAATTTCCGGGTGCGGGATGGACGACCATCCCCTTCGGCTTATTGACCACCAGAAGGTCGGCATCCTCATAGACGATCTCCAGCGGGATATCTTCCGGCACAAGCTCCATTGCCGCCGGAGCCGGGATATTGACCTGCACCTGCATACCGGCATTCAGCCGGGCGTTTTTATCCTTCTTGACCGAGGCCCTGCCATCCAGCAGCACACTTCCATCCTCGATCAGTTTCTGGACAAACGACCGGGTCCGTCCCTCCAGCTGCTCACACAGCCAGACGTCCAGCCGTTTGCCCGCGTCCGTCTCCGGGACAGTTACACAGACGGCTGTATCCATCTGTCCTGCCTCATCTATCAGCAGGTCGGCCTCCTGACAGATCTTACTGTTTTCCATAACTGCCAGCCTTTCAGTGTTTTTTGCCTGTCTGCCCGGGGTTTTTGCCCTCGCGAAGCATCTCGACAAACAGAATGACCAACAAAACCGCTGTTCCGCAGGTTACGCAGATATCCGCAAAATTGAAGACCGCAAAATTGATGACACGAAAGTCGATATAATCAATCACATAGCCCCGGTAAACCCGGTCGATCAGGTTGCCAATCCCGCCGCCGATGATCACAGCTGTTGTAAACAGGGTCGCGGGTTTGCGGATTTTTCCCATGATAATACCGGCGATCAGCACCAGCAGCACCAAGGCCGTCACCCAAATGAGCAGCCATTTCTGTCCCTGCATCATCCCAAACGCCATCCCTCTGTTTTCCACATAGGTCAGGTGGAGCACGCCGTCCAGCAGCGGCAGTTCGCCAATCGGGGCCAGCTCAGCTTTTACCAGCAGTTTGAGCAGCTGGTCAACAAGTGCCAGTACAGCTGACAGCAGCAACGCAAGATAGGGTACCATACTTTTATTCCTCCCAACGATAAAAAACAGCGCCCTGCCCCATCTGAGCTTAAAACGTTCAGCCGGGACCGGGCGCAAAAGTTTGATTCAGTTTTTCAGATTACAGCAGGCTTTTGACAACACCGGCACATCTCGGGCAGAGGGTCGGATACTCGGCATCACTGCCGACAACCGGCAGCACCTTCCAGCAGCGTTCACACTTGCCGCCTTCCGCGCGCATCGCTTCGACAGCCAGCCCATCGACATCCCCGGCAGCTTCAGCAGCACCCCTGACCACTTCAACCTGGGAAACGATGAAGAGGTCGGCAAGCTGTGTTTCCATCGAAGAAAGGACGTCATACAGCTCGCCATCACAGGTCAGGATAACCTTTGCTTCCAACGATTTGCCAAATACCTTGGCAGCACGTTTTTCTTCCAGTGCTTTCTGGACTGCACCGCGGACCTTTCCGAGGGTCTCCCACTTTTCAGGTTCAGCGACTGTGATACCGGTCAATTCAGGCATATCGTTATAGAAAACGCTGTCTTTATCCAAACCGGAGCGTACCGGCATATGCTGCCAGATCTCTTCCGAAGTAAAGACCAGAATCGGTGCGATCAGACGGACAACCGATGTCAGCACGTCATAAATGGTAGTCTGAGCCGCACGTCTGAGGACACTGTCTTTTGTCTCACAGTACAGACGGTCCTTGATGATGTCCAGATAGAAGGAGGACATGTCAACAGTGCAGAAATTGAGCACCGCATGGAACGCAACATGGAAATCAAACGCTTCATAGCCGCTCTTGGCCTCGCGGATAACCTCATCCAGACGGCCATATGCCCACTTATCCAGTTCAGTCAGCTGCTCCGGTCCAACTGCGTCGGTATCCGGGTTGAAATCGCTGATATTGCCGAGAATATAACGGGCGGTGTTGCGGATCTTGCGGTAGGCTTCCGCCAGCTGTTTGAAGATTTCCTTAGAACTGCGGATATCGCTGTGATAATCAGCAGATGCAACCCACAAACGGAAGATATCAGCACCATACTGGTCGATAACCTCCGAAGGAGCAATCGAGTTGCCGGCGGATTTGTGCATTGCCTTGCCCTCGCCGTCAACGACCCAGCCATGTGTGCAGACCGCCTTGTAAGGTGCCGGCAGGCCGCAGGCGACAGCGGTCAGCAGCGACGACTGGAACCAGCCGCGGTACTGGTCAGCACCCTCCAGATAGAGGTCAGCAGGCCAGGAAAGTTCCGGACGCTGTTTCAGAACGCCAAAATGGGTTGTACCCGAGTCAAACCATACGTCCAGGATATCCTGTTCCTGTTTAAAGCTATGGCAGCCGCATTTGGGGCAAGCAAAGCCTTCCGGCAGGAAGTAATCAGGAGTATGCAGGTACCAGGAATCGGAACCCTCTTTTCTGAACATTTCAGCGATCGCTTCAATGGTTGTCTCATTGACAATCGGCTCGCCGCATTCTTCACAGTAAAGGACAGGAATCGGGACGCCCCATCTTCTCTGACGGGAGATGCACCAGTCGTTGCGGTCACGGACCATCGAGGTGATCCGGTCACGGCCCCATTCAGGAATCCACTCTACATCGTTGATTGCCTTGACAGCGTCTTCCTTGATTGCGTCAACCGAGCAGAACCACTGTTCAGTCGCACGGAACATAACCGGCTCTTTGCAGCGCCAGCAGTGCGGATACTGGTGGACGATGTCTTCGGTTGCGAGGATCGCGCCGCATTTGCGCAGGTCTGCGAGAATCGGGCCGTTGGAATCCAGCGTCTTCATGCCGGCATAAGGGCCGGTCTCTTCCGTCTGTTTGCCCTCTGCATCAACCGGAACGATCATCGGGATTTCGGGGTACTTCTGGCAGACGATAAAGTCGTCCGCACCAAAGCCGGGCGCAGTATGGACGCATCCGGTACCGGAATCCAGCGTGACATGGTCGCCGACGATAACCAGCGAAACGCGGTCATACAGCGGATGGCGGGTCTTCATATATTCGCAGTCAAGGCCGGTGAAATGGCCGACCATCTCATAATCCTCAATCCCTGCTGTCTTCATAACACCAGGAGCCAGCTCGGACGCCATGACATAATATTCATCGCCGGTATGGACAAGGGTATAATCAAAATCAGGGTTCAGCGAAATTGCGAGGTTGCCGGGGATGGTCCAGGTCGTGGTGGTCCAGATGACAAAGTAGACCTTGGAGACATCGACGCCCATCGACGCAAAAAAGCCCTTATCATCCGTTACTTTAAACTTGACAAAGATAGAAGTACAAGGGTCTTCCGCGTACTCGATCTCGGCCTCTGCCAGCGCAGTACCGCATTCAGGGCACCAGTAAACTGGTTTCAGGCCACGATATACCATTCCCTTTTCTGCCATCTTGCCAAAAACACGGATCTGTTCCGCTTCAAATTCCGGCTTCAGAGTGATATAAGGGTCCTTGAAGTCGCCGGTCACGCCCAGGCGGATGAACTGTTCCTTCTGGCTCTCAACATAGCCCATCGCAAACTCACGGCAGATCTCCCGCAGACGGGGAACCGGCACGCCGTTTTTATCGACACCGATCTTTTTGAGCGCTTTCAGCTCGGTAGGAAGGCCATGGGTATCCCACCCCGGAACATACGGAGACTGGAAACCGGTCATATTCTTATATTTGACAATCATGTCCTTGAGCACCTTATTCAGCGCGGTACCCATATGAATATCGCCGTTCGCATAGGGAGGGCCGTCATGCAGAACATACTTCGGTTTCCCCGCGTTGCGCTTGATCATATTTTCATACAGATCAACCGCATTCCAGTGCTTAATAAATGTAGGCTCCTTTTTCGGAAGCCCGGCCCGCATGTCAAAATCCGTCTGGGGCAGATTCAGGGTCTTATTGTAATCCTGGGGATTTGCCATAGCTTTCATTCATTCCTTTCGATATATCTGTGATCTGCTGTTCAGCTGAGTTTTACCTCACCAAACTTTTCGGTGAATGCACCTGAATTGAAAGCAAACTCTTCTTCATTCTTTGCCTTTTCAGTCTGAACAGGCTTTTCTGCCTTTTCCTCTTTCTTTTCCTCAACGGCGGGCTTATCCGCCTTTTCGGGGAGATTGGTGATCAGGTTCAGATGTTCACGGTAAAGAGCGATCAGTTTGTTTTTAAAGCCAGAAACCTCTTTCTGGAGCTGCGACAGGTTCGCGCGTTCCCGCTCAACCTGAGAAGTGACCGAGTTGACCTTCTGCTCAGCCGTCTTTTGTGCTTCCGCAATCATCTGATTGGAGCGGTTCTGCGCATCGGTAATCATCTGGCTGGATTTCGCCTGTGCTTCGGCGATAACCTTTTCCGCATAGGCGTTTGCGTCCGCAATCGTGGTTTCAGCCTTGGACTTGGCTTCATTTGCAATCGACGCTTTCAGCCGCTGCGCACCCAACATCGCCTCTTTCAGGTTGCCTTCGTCACTGCGGTACTCAGTAATCTTATCAGCAAGTATCTTCATTTTGCTGATCAGTTCAGCCTTCTCAGACTTGGCGGCAGCCAGCTTTTTCTCGCATTCTGCGATGAAAGCATCGACTTCTTCCGGGCGATAACCAAAAGCCGCTTTTTCAAATTTCGCTTCTTTACTCATCTTTCTGTCCATTCCTTTCTGACTTTTGCTCTCAGCGGGTGAATGGTGAACATCGAATAGCCTTTTCAGAAAACGCTGTTCGCTGTTCACCCTTCATCACACATATTGATCAAACAATACGACTGTCCGTCCCCTTCTGGTCAGGCCGCCCACCTCCCGCAGGCGAAACTTTCCGGTGTGACGGATGACGATAATATCGCCTTGTTTCAGCTTTCGGCTGACATCCTTTTCTTCGATATGTCCGACAC
>DCTE01000022.1:25625-34945 GCA_002329405.1 Ruminococcaceae bacterium UBA1448
CCAGACCCTCGCGGATCATCCCCGCGGCCTTCTCCCTTCCGGTCGACGCCAGCAGTGCAACCGCCGCATCCAGCCTAAGGGACATCAGTGTCCCGCGCACTTCGACAAACCGCCCGGACGTGTCGATCGGTGCAAATCCCTTCTCCATTCGAACACCGACGGAACCAATCCGGTCAATCTGGGTGGCCAGTACCTTCTCAATCCGCTCATCGGCAAAGATCACCGCGCTGCCTTCGCCCGGGATCAAATCCCCGAGCATCTCCCGGCGAATCTGCTGTGCCATCAGACTGCCGAGCAGTGCACGGTGCTCCAGTTTATCAGACGCCCGGCAATGGGCAGTATACCCGACGATCGGAAACAGTTCTGTTTCCGCCTCAAACCCTTGCGGGAAGACACCAAGCATCACCCGGACTGCCCCCTCATACCCGCCCCAAAACCGAATTTCCATTCCGGTGGTACGGGAAAGTTTGACAGCCAACGGCTGGGCAAGTGCCTGTTCTTCCTCGGTCATAAATGCCGAAAACTTTGGGCAATACTGGCTGTCGGCAAGAGTAAACAGGTTACGGACCGACGCCAGAAAATATTCAGTTTCTTTCTCCCCCGGCATTACATCAGGCCGCTGTTCTGCAGCTCGTCCATCAGGTCGCCGCGAAGGTCAACATTGCTGGGGGTCAGCATATAGGTATTACGTGCGACCTGCTTGATGTTGCCATCATTAGCATAAGTCACGCCGCTCAGGAAATCCAGTACCCGTCTGGACAGATCCGGCGCACGTCCCTCAAGGTTAAGGACGACGGTGATCTTTTTGTTCAGCTCATCTGCAATCGGCTTGCAGTCCTCAAAACGGTCAGGCTGAACCAGCATAACCTGCAGCTGTGCGGAAGTCTGGATATTGACCACCCGGCCGGTGCGGGAAGAGGAGTAGCTGCTGCGTGAGCTGGAGTAAGAAGAGCCATAAGAAGAACTTCCATAAGAGCTTGAAGAGGATGTATTGGAAAACGGGCTGTAATCGTTTCCAGAAGACGAGGAAGTATCCTCATCGGTATACCCTTCGTCCATCTCCTCTTCATATTCATTGTTGTCGTTGAAAATGAACCCCTTGACTTTATCAATAATTCCCATTCTGTGTGCCGCCTTTCAATTTTAGTGTTGCGGTAAACCCGTCTGAACATTACGGGCGCCAAATATTCCCTGACCGACCCGAACCAGCGTCGAACCGCAGCGGATCGCCATTTCAAAATCCCCGGTCATTCCCATTGAAAGGGTATCAATCCGGGCGTTGGGGAGTGAAAGCTGCTCCAGCCGAAGGAAAAGCTGCTGCATATCGCGAAAACAGCTGTCGTCTCCAGTTTGGCCGGCCGCAGCCGGTGCTACCGTCATCAGCCCATGCAAAGAAATACCAGGCATCGCGGCTATTTCCCCTGCCGCATCGAGCACCCCCTCCGGCGCAAAGCCGGACTTGCTCTCTTCCCGACCGATATTCACTTCCAGCAGGCAGGGCATAACAAGCCCGGCCTTTTCGGCTGCCGATGAAACCGCTTTCGCCAAATGAAGGCTGTCAATCGACTGAATGCAGGACACCCTGTTTATTATATCGCGAATTTTATTGGTCTGCAAGTGTCCAATAAAGTGAATTTGCGATTTTTCGCACTGATAAGACAAATTTTTGCCCAAAAACTCCTGCACGCGGTTTTCACCCAGCAGATCGACCCCTTCAGCCAGTGCCATATTGACGCGGTCCGGGCTGACTGTCTTGGTGACAGCCATCAGCCGGACCGAACCGGGAGCTCGGCCGGCCTGCTGTTCTGCCTGTGCGATCCTTTCACGGATCTGGCGGATACGCTCCCCGATCAGCTGCTGTGTGTCAGCGGATGGGTCAGACATCTTTCTGATTATAAAGACCAACCCCTTCCACGATAATCGTGTCGTACAGTTTGAGCGGACTGGACTGGTCCGCTGTCGCAGAGGACACAACAAAATCCTCGGTCTCATACACAATATTAATGGTACGGAAATACATTTTATCCATCAGGACAACATATACGCCGGGAACTCCATCTTCATATCGAATCGCAGATTTTGGCACCTTCAGCCCGGTATAGGTCCCGACCACCAGTTCGCAGGACTGCACACGGGTTGTCAACAGATAACTGTCGATGATGTCCCCTTCCAATATCACCATATACTCTCCGGCTTCAACATCCCGCCGCATTTCAGAAACAACCATTTTAATCGTTTCAGTCTGATTGGGAAAACGGACCTGAACGCTGCTCCCTTCGCTGAGTGAAAGAGCCTGTTCCTCAGTCACAGACAGTACAAACTGCCAGATATGGTTGGTTACAACCTTGACATGAGAAGAATCCGCATTATAACCGCCATACTGCTGAATCAGCTTGTCCAGTTCAGAGGCGGTCAATTCTGCCAGATATTCATCCGTACAGATATCTTCATATCCATCGACATGATCGACAAAGTACCCTGAAACATCGGATGTATAGGATGTATAAGAGGCATTATCCCGCTGTTTCAGATTATAGAGCTGCTCTTCCAGCGAGGCAATCTCACCGGTAAAGTCGGTATCAGCATCAACAATAATCTGCCGCTTTGCAAATGCCTCAGTCAGTGAGGTCCGAAAATCCGCCAACCCGGTCAGGTCATCGACATCCCGTGCCTGAATCAATTTGGAGACATCCTGCGCAATCTGAGAGTTTAGAGTCTCCGGCAGGATCACCTCACTGGTATTGGCAGATTCCTGTGCCTTTTGCAGGCTTCGCAGTGTATCCTCCAAAGACAGGATCTCCCGCTGGAGATCAATCGCGTCCTGGCTTTTGTACAGCCGTGCGACCTCCGAGTCGATCGGCACCTTCTGACCAATACGGAAGTTGCAGGAAAGCACCCCTGACTGGCTGACGCTGATATCCTCCTCATCCCGGAAAAACATCCCGGTCACCGGAATGGTATTTTCAACCGTTGTTGTATAGACTGTCTGATAGCTGTAACTGCTGCCGGAATACCTTTTCAGCTGAAAACCCACATAGACAATCAAAAAGACCGATAGAACAACGGTACCAATCCGCATAAGCCTTGTGCTCAAAATTTACGCTTCCTCTTCGCTGTTCAAAATAGAAATGCTTTTCTGCGGAACGATCGTCGAAATTGCATGCTTATAGATCAGTTCCTGTTTGCCGTCACATTCCAGAATAACGGTATAATTATCAAATCCCTTGACCATACCGCGGAACTGGAACCCATTGACAAGGAAAAAGGTGACGGGAATTCGTTCTTTACGTGCCTGGTTGAGAAATACATCCTGCAGATTTAGATTTTTCATCTGTATCCTGTCCTTTCTGTCCGGCAACGGGCTAAAGGTCCTTTCGGACTATGGAAAACCACTTTCCCCACTCCGAAAAGATTTTTACCCGTAGATACGGAAATACCTGACCAACTGGCAAATGGTTAGACCATGCCATGGTATTATCTGATTATACCATAGTTTTTCCTGAATTACAATCCAATTTCCCCCGGATATGAAATATCGGAAAAAAGATGAGAATTCGTTAACATTTGGAGCGCATTTCCGACAAGTTCCTGCCAGTCCTGACAATCCGGCTCCAGCCAGTGGATCTGTGGATTGCGGGAAAACCAGGTCAACTGCCGTTTGGCGTACCGTCTGGTCGACTGTTTTAAGGTTTCAACACATTCTTCCAGTGTCTTCTGCCCATCAAAATATGGATACAATTCCTTACAGCCGATCGCCTGAGCAGCCGTCGACATCCGTGTCTCATAAGCGGCCCGTGCCTCCCCAAGCAGACCGTTTTCCATCATCAAGTCCACCCGCCGGTTGATGCGGTCATACAGTTTGCTCCGGTCATGAAACCGCAGTCCCAGCCAGAAGGTGTCATATGGTGCCTCCTGCGGACGGGAACGGCGGATATGTTCGCTCAGCGGGATACCAGTCGTGTGGTAAACTTCCAGCGCCCGAATCAGCCGGGGAATATTGTTGGCATGTACCCCCCGTGCATACTCCGGGTCGCATGCCCGCAGCATCTCCATCAGCTTTTCTCCGCCCTGCGCAGCCGCAACGGCAGCAAGGCTTTCCCGGTAGGCCGGATCTTCCCCCTGGTCGCAGAGCTGGATTCCCTGCAAAAGGGTATCGGCGTACAGTCCGGTCCCGCCGACCAGTACCGGAATATGTCCGCGGGCATGGATACCTTCGATCGTTTCAGACGCAAGACGAACATATTCCGCCAGCGAAAAGGGGGTTTCAGGCGGCAGGATATCCACCAGATGATGCGGTACCCCGTCCATCTCTTCCGGCGTCGGTTTTGCTGTTGCGACATCCATGGTCCGGTAAATCTGCATCGAATCGCAGGAGACGATCTCCCCCCCGACTGCTTTGGCGATATCGACACCCAGTTTTGTCTTTCCAGAGGCGGTCGGCCCGACCACTGCAATGACTGCTATCTTTGACACCCTTGTTCTCCTTTCAAAAAATCCGCTGTCACCGTCACTGAATTCGGCCGAACAGCTTTTCCAGCTCCCGCCGGGTAAAGCGCACCATGACCGGCCGTCCATGCGGACAATAACGGACATTTTCATCCTGAATAATGGTCTGGACCACCTGTTCCAGTTCCTGCATTGTATTCTGGTCGCCGCCTTTTACCGCACTGCGGCAGGCCATCCGATGCAGAATCTCATCTGCCGCCGTCACCCCCGCATGGGAACGGAACAAACCTTCCAGCGCATCCAGAAAAAGCTCGCCGGGGGACACCTCCGCCATCAGTGCCGGTACTGACCGCACCGCAACCGACGTACCACCGAAATCATCCACCTCAAATCCGAGGTTCAGCAGCTGTTCCCGGTGTTCCAGCGCAAACTGGTGTTCCTCCCGCGAAAGGGAAACCGGAACGGGACTGAGCAGCATCTGACGTTCCAGCGTCTCTCCCTGGCTTTTCAGACGGTTGTACAGGATTCGCTCGTGTGCCGCGTGTTTGTCGATCAGGACAAACTCATTTCCAATCCGGCAGAGGATATAGGTCGAAAAAATCTCTCCGAACACCTTATAATCCATCGAAACAGGCTCCCGCTCCTGCGCCTGTGCCTGTACAGGCGCATATCCGGGCAGTATGTCAGCTTCTGAAGACACGGTTGTCTTCGGTGCCAAATTCGACTCTGGCTGCACCACAGCCACCGGCTTTTTGAGAGCAGCATCCTGCCTGTCTTCAGCTGGTACCCGGGCAGGTTTGGCAACCGATACCGCTTTGGGAATAGTCGGAGAGTCAGACTGTACGCGCTGGCGCATCTTCTTTTCGAGTTCAGCGTCTCTCCTGTCTTTTGCAGTAAAACGGTCCGGCTGCTCAAAATCAGCCGGGTCTGCTTCAACATCCAGTATTACTTCCCCACGTCTGGGCGGCAGCCATTCCTCCCGAATCTGCACCTTTGCACCGGAATTCCTCAACGCAGGCCGTGTATCCTGCGCATCTGCCCCGCTCATCGCCCGGTACTGCTGGGCGGTCATCGTCGAAAATGCCGGCTTATCTGTTTTTTGGCTGCCAAGCAGCGGCTGCTCCGATTTTTCGGAATCCGCAAACGGGGACAGCAGGTTGGCTTCAGAACGCGCTGTACCGGTTTCCGGCAGCTTGCCATCCTGGGACAATGCCGATTTGACCGCAAAATAGACCGCGTCAAACACGCTCTTTTCGCTGACAAACCGCACCTCAATTTTCGCCGGATGGACGTTGACGTCCACCTGATCACACGGCAGTGTCAGCATCAGCACACAGGATGGATACTTCCCGACCATCATTGCACCCCGGTATCCTTCCTCCAATGCGACGCCGCAGGTCTTGGTCCGGGTATACCGTCCGTTGACAAAAAAGTGCTGCATTGTCCGGTTGGAGCGCGCCGCCATCGGCCGGCAGACAAACCCGCTGACGCCAACCTGCCCCAGGCGGTAATCGACCGGCAGCATGGATTTGGCGAAATCCCGTCCCAGTACGGTATAGATGGTCCCCAGCAGATCGCCATTTCCGGGGGTGCGGTAGATCTGTTTGCCGTCCCGGATAAAGGAAACCGAGATATCGGGATGAGAAAGGGCGATCTTGTCCACAATCGAAGCGACCGCATTGGACTCGGTGACATCCTTTTTCAGAAATTTGAGCCGCGCGGGAACGTTGTAAAATACATCCCGAATGATAATGGTCGTTCCTTCCGGGCACCCGGCTTCGGATACCTCCTCCAGCTGGGAACCGCTGATCTTGACCAATGTCCCGACCTCACTGCCGCAGGTCTTGGTCAGCAGTTCAACATGGGCGACCGCTGCAATCGACGCCAGCGCTTCCCCCCTGAATCCCAGCGTTCCGATCCGGTCGAGGTCAATGGCAGACTGCACCTTACTGGTCGCATGCCGCAAAAAGGCAGTCGGCGCATCCTCAGCGCTCATCCCGCAGCCGTTGTCGGTGACCCGCAGATAGCGCACGCCGCCATACTGAATTTCAACCGTGATATCGCTGGCGCCGGCGTCAATTGAGTTTTCAACCAGCTCCTTGACGATCGAGGAAGGACGCTCGATCACCTCACCCGCTGCGATCAGCTCCGCCACCTCCCGCGGCAGCACATTGATCTTTGGCATATCTTCCTCTCCTTTCCCCGTCTGATCCAATCCATCCGGCAGTTGGGTCATCTACAGCCATTCTCCTCCTGCGGCATCGGATACTCCATTACATAGTCATCCATAACAAAACCGTTTCCAATATCATTCTTTTCCATTCTGACACAGTGAAAGCCAAAATGGTGATAGACCGCGATCACGTCTGCATTAAACCGGTTGACATTGAGAAAAATCGCTGACAAGCCTTCTTTTGCTGTCTCTTCCCGGATAAACGCAAACATTTTTGCTGCGATCCCTCTTCCCCGGAATTCCCGGTCAAGATAAAACTTGCTCAGATACATCCGTTCACCGCGCGGATAAAAAGCAATAAATCCTGCCCAGCATCCATCCGCCTGTACGATATAATACCGGTATCCTCCCGAGACAATCTGCTCATGGATTGCCTCAACCGACTGAAACCGGGCGATCATATAGCTGTTCTGATCGGGACCAATAATCGGATCAAAATGTTCCCGTACAATCTTCCCGGCAAAATCCGAGAGTTTCTTCACCGTTTCACTGTCGGCAGCATTTACCGGCAGAAAACAAACTTCATTTGTCTGCGTCATGACCTTTTCAGCCCCTTTTCGGTATCCGTCTCATAACGTCCATCATACAGCTGTCTTGCCTTTTCGGTGACCGAACGGACAAAGGCGGTTTTCGCGGCAGTATATCCGTCCCGGTCATGTTCAAACTGTTTCCAGAGAGCCAGCTTAAGCTGTTCATATTCCTTTGCGACCTGCGGATATTCGATCAGATAATCCCGGAAATAGAGTTCGTCATGATCTCCTTCCAGCCGCAGATGCAGATGGTACACCTTTTCAGCAAACCCGTTCTCGGTATAACCCATATTGAACGAAAGGCGGGTTTCCCCACGGGACATCAGCGTATAACCACATCCGGTCAGCAGGCCGGTCATCTCTTCCAGATTGCTGTCCTTTTTGACTTCTACCAGAATATCCACCGTCGGTTTTGCCCAGATAGTCCCGATTGCGGTACTGCCAACATGGCTGATACGAATAAGCTGTTCTGGCGGCAGTACCCGTAACACAACCGCTTGCTGTTCCCGGTACCATTCCGGCCATTCGGGATTGTAGGGAGTCAGGATAATCGGGAACAACTGCCACAACTGTTCCAGCGTCATTTCAGATAATCTGCTGCCCATCTTTTATCCTCTTTTCAGATCATCATTTTTTTCAGTTCATACAAAAAGTCGAGCGCATCACGGGGCGTCATCGAATCCAAATCAGACTGACGGAGCATTCGCAGCGCCTTTTCCTCCTGCTGCTGGGTCATCGAAACCTGCAGCTGCTCATTCTGTTCCAGCTGACCGCCCTGTTCTTTTGCAACCTCACGGGCTGCGGCAGCACTGTCTTCCAGCTGTTTTAAAATCACCTTTGCCCTGCGGATGACCTTCTGGGGCACACCGGCAAGATGAGCAACCTCAATACCGTAGGAATCATCGGTTCCACCCCGCACAATCTTGCGCAGGAAGATGATGTCATCTCCTCGACGGCGGACCGCGATATTATAGTTGACGATACCGGGAAACTGATTTTCCAGATCGGTCAGTTCATGGTAATGGGTTGCAAACATCGTTTTACAGCCCAGACCCTTTTCATTAAGGATGTACTCAACGACTGCCCGCGCAATACTCATCCCGTCAAAAGTAGAGGTTCCGCGCCCAATCTCGTCGAGCAGCACCAGACTGCGGGGGGTCGCATTTTTGAGGATCGTGGCGACCTCACTCATCTCGACCATAAAAGTCGACTGGCCGGCTGTCAGGTCATCCGACGCACCGACACGGGTAAAAATCCGGTCACAGACTGAAATTTCCGCCGACTGAGCCGGAACAAACGACCCGATCTGGGCCATAATCGTAATCAATGCCACCTGCCGCATATAGGTGGATTTACCGGCCATATTCGGTCCGGTGATAATTGCAATCCGGTTGGACGCTCCATCCAGCAGGGTATCATTGGGAATAAACGAAGTGTTTTCCTTTTTGCCGGCCAGCCCGCTCTCAGCACTCAGTTTTTCGACCACCGGATGCCGTCCGCCGATAATATGAATCTTGCCGGAAATAGTCACCTCCGGCCGGACATACCGGTTCTGAACCGCANNCCAGAGAGGCCAGCACGTCCAATTCAGCTACGGCAGCAGCCGTCTTTTCAATCACCGGCAGACGCTGCTGCACCCGTTTGCGGACATCCTCATACATCTCCGCCTCCAGCGCGAGCACCTTTTCAGTCGCATAAAGCATCCGATTTTCCAGATCCTTGAGTTCCTGATTGATATACCGTTCACCGCCGACCAGCGTCTGTTTACGAACCCATTCCGCAGGAACCTGGCTGATAAACGACTTAGACACTTCAATATAATAGCCAAAAACACGATTATATCCAACCTTGAGCGTTTTAATCCCGGTTGCTTCCTTTTCCCGCTCTTCCAGTTCCAGCAGATAGTCCCGGGCATTCACCTGCAAATCGGTCAGCTCGTCCAGTTCACTCGAGTACCCTTTCCGAATCACACCGCCATCCTTCATCGTTGGCGGACAGTCAGGATTGATCGCCTTTTCGATCAGTTCCCGCACATCGTCCAGCACATCCAGATTCTCGTCCAGTTCGCGGAGCCGGGCAGCCTCAAGTGTTCGGGTCACTGCTTTGATTTG
>DCTE01000133.1:0-2689 GCA_002329405.1 Ruminococcaceae bacterium UBA1448
TTGGCCGTCAGGTCGGTTAACCTCTTCTGCCCCGCCGTAAAACCGGCGGGGTATTTTTATCGAAACAGGCAGATTTCATCCAATGTCAGACATGGTACAAAAGCTGACTGAAAATAACAAAAAACACCGGGAAAATCGCGGCAGACTGCTCATTTGTGTCGTTTACCGGTTGACAGCATAATGGCCGGATGTTATAATACTTCACGTATACGGCAGATTTTCTGCCGTTTCTTTGCTGTATTTTGATATTTGTATTAACTGAATGTCGGAGGTTAAAATCACATGAATATAGTCGTGGTTGGGGGCGGAAAGGTTGGCGCAACTCTGATTGAGCAGCTTTCCAACGAAGAACATGACATTACCGTAGTCGACGTTAATCAGAAGGTACTGACCAATATTTCCAACCGGTATGACATTGTCACCGTCTGTGGAAACGGTGCTGCCTATCCGGTCCAGATGCAGGCCGGGGTCGAAAAAGCTGACCTGATTATTGCAACCACTTCAATGGATGAACGCAACATCCTCTGCTGTATGGTCGCCGGGCAGGTCGGTGCAAAATATACCATCGCCCGCGTCCGCAACCCTGAATACGCATCCCATATGCAGTATTTACAGGACAACCTGAAACTTTCGATGTCAATTAACCCGGAACAGGAAGCGGCCCGCGAAATTATGCGAATCCTCCATTTCCCCGCTGCAATCCGCGTCAACCAGTTTATGCATGACCGGGTGGAAATGATCGAGATTCGGCTGGCAGATGGAAATCCGCTGATCGGGCTGTCACTGAGCGAAATGAAGAACCGGTATGATGAGAATGTCCTGATCTGCGCAGTTTCCAGAGAAAACAAATCCTATATCCCAAACGGCAACTTTGTTCTGCATCAGGATGATCATATTACCCTGCTCGGTTCACCTGCCGACCTGAACAGCCTGACAAAAAAGCTGAACCCTTCTATCCGTAAGGTTAAAAACGTGATGATCGTCGGCGGCAGCCGGATCGCTCATTACCTCTGCGATATGCTCACCACCCGCGGCGTTAAAACCAAAATCATCGACTGTGATGAAAACCGCTGCCGCGAACTCTGCGAACAGCTGCCGGATACCCGGATTATCCATGGAGATGCCCGCGACCGGGAGCTGCTCCAGGAAGAGGGTATCGAACGGATGGACGCCTTCATCTCGCTGACAGGCCTGGATGAGGAAAATATCATCGCGTCAATGTTTGCCTCCTCTTGCGGTGTGCCCAAAATCATCTCCAAAATCAGTGACCGGGATATGGCACGAATGGTCGATAAACTGGGGCTGGATATTGTCATCTCCCCCAAGACGCTGACTGCTGACCTGATTCTGCGGTTTGTCCGTTCGATCGCCTACGCTGGCGGCAGCTCGGTCAAAACCCTGTATACCATCTCCAACGGTTATATTGAGGTGATGGAGTACCTTGTCGACGGTGCCCTGCCCTTCCTTGGAAAGCCACTGACCAAACTGTCTATCCGTTCGGGTATCCTGATCGCCTGTGTAATCCGCGATGGGCAACCGCTGATCGCCGGCGGGTCTACAACCATCTGNNTCGGCGACAGCGTCATCATCGTAGCACCTAAAGGGAAACTGAAAAACCTGGCAGATATCGTGTAAGAGGTGGGCAGATGAATTATAAAGCTGTATTCAATATCGTCTCGAGGATTCTGCTGGTCGAGTCAGCTCTGATGATGCTGCCGCTGATTGTCAGCATTTTATATCAGGAAGATCCCGTCTGTTTTTTGCTGCCGATCATCCTGTTGGGCATTATCGGCGGATTTGGTACGCTTACGCTGAAAACCGACGGTAAAATCTATTCCCGTGAAGGATTTGTCATCGTCGCACTTTCATGGATTCTGATGTCGGTTGGGGGATGCCTTCCCTTCATGGTATCGGGTTATATCCCGTCGTTTGCCGACGCTTTTTTTGAAACAGTAAGCGGATTCACAACAACTGGCGCTTCTATCCTGACCGACGTCGAAGCACTTCCGCAGGGATTGCTGTTCTGGCGCAGCTTCACCCNNACCCACTGGATCGGCGGCATGGGCGTACTGGTCTTTATCATGGCAATCATGCCGCTGACTGGTATCCGCAGCGTCCATCTGATGCGGGCAGAAGTTCCCGGTCCGACCAAATCCAAGCTGGTACCCAGAATGCGGGATACCGCATCGTTGCTCTATCGCATCTACATTGCAATGACACTGATCGAAGTCGCCTTGCTGATGCTGGGCGGGATGAATCTGTTTGATGCGCTTGTCAGCTCCTTCGGTACCGCAGGTACTGGCGGATTCTCCAACAAGGCACTGAGCATCGGAGCATATGATTCCGCCTATTTTGATATCGTGATCGGTATATTTATGATGCTGTTCGGCATCAACTTCAATCTCTATTATCTGATCCTGATCGGTAATATCAAAACCGCTCTCAAAAGTGAAGAATTACGTTGGTACCTCGGATTTATCGGAATCTCAACCGTGGTTATTGCCATCAATATCTCCAGCTTCTTCGATGGAGCAGCACAGTGTCTGCGGTATGCTTTTTTTCAGGTCAGCTCCATCATTACAACGACCGGTTACGCAACCACCGACTTTAACACCTGGCCTACCCTCTCCAAGGCTATTCTGGTCATGCTGATGGTTGTCGGCGGATGTGCCGGCAGTACCGGCGGCGG
>DCTE01000133.1:2711-7990 GCA_002329405.1 Ruminococcaceae bacterium UBA1448
CGTTCGGGAGATGCGGCGGCTGCTCCATCCGCGTGCAGTAGAATCAGTCCGGCTGGACGGCACCCCGATTGACAAACGGGATGCACACGCAACAATGATCTTCCTTTCAGCATTTTTCAGCCTGTTCGCAGTGTTGTTCTTATTCACGACACTGGATGGTTTTGACCTGACGACTTCGGCAACTGCGGTCCTCGCCTGTATCTCCAATATCGGGCCTGGGCTTGAAATGGTTGGGCCGATGGGGTCGTTTGCCGGATTTTCTGATCCGGTCAAGATTGCACTTTCTTTTGGAATGCTCTTTGGGCGGCTGGAAATTTTTCCGATGATGATGCTGTTCGTCCCGTCAACCTGGCGCAGGACCTGAGCGTACATGATCTCTGCAAACAAAAACAGCGGTTTTCCTCCACATCAGGAGAACCCGCTGTTTTTTCTGTTTATATTATACCGGCTGGTCTAACCGTTTGTCCCGGGTTAGATTTTTCATCCAATCAAACCGGTTGATCTTGACCACTGCGACAAAACATTTGAGAATCTGGTCACACTTGAGGCAGGCAAAAACAACCCATGCCGGCGCACCCAATATCGACGCAATAATTGCCGACGGGAGTACCACCAAAAAAACAAAGATTGTATCATTTTTAAAAACAAATCCGATATCCCCGCCCGACTTGACCAGCCCGAACAGCCCGGCCGCCTGATAACAGGTACCGATCATTGTAATCGACAAAACGGTAATAAACTGGCTGGAATAGGAAATCTNNGCCCAATAAACGGATTTTTGAGCAGGATAATTATTCCGCCGGTAAGCAGCCCCATCCCCAAAAACATCAACTGTACAGTATAGGCATATTCCTTCATCCGTTCAGTCTTCCCGGCACCAACCGTTTTACCAGTGATGATGCCAACCGCCGAAGACATTCCATTCATTGTAACGTAAGCAAGCGAGTTCATCGTATTTGCAATACTGGCGGCTGTGATGACACTGGCCGAAAAGCGGCCAAGTATCGCAGAATTGGCCATCATATTGACGCTCCAGNNATAAAGTCCCGCCGCAAAACAGGATCACTGACCAGCAGTTCTTTTAGTTTCAATTCCAGTTTCCGGTCGATCCGGGTAACATATATCCACATGGTCAGTGTCTCTGCAATTCGGGAGATTACCGTCGCGACTGCCGCGCCGGCAATTCCCATCGCTGGAAACCCGAATTTGCCAAAAATCAGGATGTAGTTCAAACTGACGTTGACGACCAGTGAAATCAACGATACCCCCATCCCAATGCGGGCAACCTCAACACTGCGCATTGACGCAATCAAAGCCTGTGTGATACAGAAAAAGAGGTAGGAAAAACAGACAATCCGCAGATATAAAGCACCATCCGTAATGGCACCTGCGTCATCAGTAAATAAAGAAATAACCTGTCGCGGTACCAGCACACATACCGTCGTCAGCAGCAGCCCAAAACCAATCGAAAAATGCAGCCCGATCGCGATAATCCGCTTGATACTCGCAGTATCCCGTTTCCCCCAGTACTGCGCCGCCAGAATCAGAATCGCACCTTCAATGCCGCCAGAAAACATCTGCAAAAAAGTTTGGATCTGACTTCCCATGTATACACCAGACACCGCTGCATCCCCAAGCGAACCGACCATCAGATTATCAGCAAAACTGACTGCAAAGGTGATCAGGTTTTGCAGCGCGACAGGTATTGCCAGCGCAATCAGTGACCGGTAAAAGCTCCGGTCACGGGTAATCAATTTCATTATAGAATCCATCCCTTCCGCTGAGCATGCTTTTGGCAGCACCCGGTACTTTGCCGCTATCCTGCCCGGAAACCGGCCGTTTATACAAAAACAGGCCGGTTTCCTCCTTTAATTATATAGAATCAGCCTGCGAAAGTCAATCTTCTTTCATATTTTGCAATGCTTTCATCAGATATGCAGATCTTTTCGGCAAAATGCCGCTATGCCGATGGGATACAGGACAATCGAACCTGCCAGCAGGGTTACCATTTTTATCAATGCACTGCTTTCGCCTGCTGCCAGCCCGTTTGGATCAAAGAGGGTGAAAATCGAAAGGTATTTCAGCCCTTCAGCACTGCTGCCGACATTTGCAATCATCTGAAACAGATACATCAGCACCGCTATCCCACCGCCAACCAGTGCGCTGTTCCGGCTTTCGGAAAAGATGCAGGAAGCACAAAAACAGATTCCCCCAATCAGGAAATGAAGCGACAACAGCCCTGCATTCAGCAGCAGCAGTTCAGTCAGTTTCAGTTCACCCGGAAAAAGTATCTGTGCAGCAACGGCTTCCAATACGGTGGTATAAACAATGAGCAGGAAAATGCCGCTGAGCAGGACCAGCATCTGCGTTGCCGCTATTGTCCGGCGCTTTACTGGTGAAGCAACCAGATACACCATAGATCCCTGGTCTATATATCTGGCGACCAGTCCATTTCCACGCAAAATGCAAAATACCATTGGGAATACCAACAGGATAAATCCATAAAGATACGAAATCATAAAGCCCAGCAGATTTGCCGCCCCCGGAGTCATACCGACTGCTGCCATAATTTCCGGCATCGCTTGGGTAAAACTGTCCAGCATTTCCACCGTCTCCGGCTCATACATCCAAATGATACAGGTCACATACAATGTTATGATGGCACTAAAAATGAGCAGAAGTTTTACGCTTATTTTCAGTTCCCGTCGAAACAAAGCCCCGTTAATCATGCTGCTCACCTCCATAATAGTGCATGAAAATATCTTCCAGACTCAGCCTGGCCGACACAGTGACCGACCGGCCCTGCTGGCTGCCGTCAAAATCCTTTGCAAAAGCACTCGCTGCTTCCTCTGTTTCCAAGCTGACAGTATAGCTTCGCAGATGCCGCGTCCGCAATGCCTCAACCGTGTCCACTGCAACCAGTTCGCCCCGGCGAATCATTCCAATCCGGTCGCAGGTCCGTTCAACCTCTTCAAACATATGGCTGGACAAAAAGATGGTTTTTCCCCGCTTCTTTTCCTGCTGCACCAGTTCTACAAACCGGCTCTGCATCAGAGGGTCCAGCCCGCTGGTCGGTTCATCCAGAATCAATACCTGCGGATCGTGCATAAATGCAGCAGTAATCGCCAGTTTCTGTTTTGTCCCCTTGCTCATTTTTCTAATCTTTGTTTTGGGGTCAAACTCAAATCGTTCCAACAGTTCCTGCTGGCGATTGCCGCTGCCGATTCCCCGATATTTTTCGATAAACCGTAAAAACTCCGTCCCGTTCATATCATCAAAAAATGATATTTCACCGGGAACATAACCAATCATTTTTTGCACCTGATCTCTGTTTGTCCAACAATCCAGCTGATTGACCGTGCATCTCCCCACCTGTGGTCTGATANNTTTCCCGCACCATTCGGCCCAAGAAAACCAAAAGCCTCGCCCTGACGGACTGTAAAGGAGACATCGAAAACACCTTTTTTTCCCCCGTAATCACGGGTCAGTGTTTCAACGCAAATTGTGTACATCTACATCCCTCCTACCAAGATGCTTTCTGAATAACAACATTATAGCATCGTCGGTTGTGCCGGTCAACCAGGCAAAATAAAACCTGTTGCCATTTTCTCTGGCAACAGGCTCTACATTACCGATTAAATCTGACGCATCGTCCCCGCATAAGCATCGGTTCTGGGAATCCAGTCGAGGAATTCCTCGATATTTTCCTCCCAGCAGCGCCATTCATGTCCATAATCTTTTTCGAAATTGGTCGTCACTGAAATACCATTCTCCACAAGGAATTCCGCAAACGCCTTTGCACGCTCCGGGCCGTCTTTTTTACCGGTTGAGACGTAATATTTCGGGAAAGTCTTTCCTTCCGCTTTTGCCTTCTTCACCAGCTCAACCGCGTCAGGCGAAACCATCTCTTTCAGTTCTTCGGCAGTATAGCTCTTACTGCGGTCCATATCCATCCGCATCATCGGCCCGGAAAAACTCCCGACTGCACAATACTGTTCGGGATTGGTCAGCGAATGCAGCAGCGAACCCATGCTGCCCATCGACAAACCGGCAATATAAGTATCTTCCCGTCTGTCAGATACCGGGAAGTTGGCCTGGATAAATTCCGGCAGCTCTTTGGACAGGAAATCAAAATGCTTATCTCCAACATGGAACCGGTCTTTTCCATCCGGCTGGTTCATATACCCCTTATTTTCGCCCGAGATCATGACGACTGCGATCTGCCGTTCCTCAGCATACCGCTCAACGTTGGTATAGCGTCCCCAGACCGAATAGTTGTTGCCAAATCCGTGCAGCAGGTACAGCACCGGGAAAGGGGCCTTATGCTTATGCGTCGGTGCGCCATTCATTCCCATAGCCTCCGGGATTGTACAGGTCGGGATAACCACATTGATATCAACTTCTCTTTTGAGGGTGTAAGAGATAAAACCGACATGAAAAAGTGCCATAATAAACATTCCTTTCTATCCGCGGCGAGTGTTTTGTAACTAAATTACATTTCGATTATATCACATTCCCAGCCGCTGCTACAAGGCCATTTTCTCACAATTCTGCCCCGTCCCCTTTATGCTAATTAGACAAATCCCTCACCCCGCCAGACGACAGGATGAGGGAAATCCTATTATCCATTATTTCTTTGCGCTTTTAAGCAGATAGCGAACAATTCCGATCACCGCCAGTACCACCGCCACAGCTGCAATCATCAGCATCACCAGCGGGACATCAATCCCCGGCCCGGAAACAATAATCGCCGTCGGACCGTCTGCGCCGCCGATAATACTAAGTGCTCCATTCAGTTCCTGCTGCTGGCGGATGGTCAGATAGAACAGAAATCCAACCACAGCTACCACCAGCCAGATGATCGTCCAGACAACTGTCCGGGTTTTCAGCAGTTTCTGCCGGTTGATACCCAACTGTTCCTCAATCCCGGCTGCAAACTGTTTAGGTGTTCCCAGGCGTTGAATCACTTGCTGTTCGGTTTCGCCGTGTTCGGCTGCCGATGCAAAGGCTTCTTCCAGATCACGCAGCACCGCTTTGCGTTTACTGGCCGGTATCATCAGCTGCTTTTTGACCTGTTTGATGTATCTGTCCTTCATTTTGCTTCCTCCGCTTTGTTGTATTCTTTAATAAAACCGTCTACGCATACGGTATACCGTTTCCAGAACCCGATCAGTTCCCGCAGTGTTTCTCTCCCCTTGTCGGTCAGGGAATAGTACTTTTTCATCCCACCGTTCGCAGCTGCCGGTGCCATCCGGCAGGACAACAATCCTGCATCCTCT
>DCTE01000023.1 GCA_002329405.1 Ruminococcaceae bacterium UBA1448
AGTTTTGGCCCTCGCCGCGGCGGTAAACAGCAGGGTTGATACTGTTTTTAGTGGATGATTTTAGTAAGAATGGCAGGCAGATTTCTTTTTTCTGTCTGCCTTTTTTCTGGTTTTTGCAGCAGAAAACCGCCGGAAGGAGGGGAGCCTCCTTTCCGGCGGTTTTGTCTATTTGACAGAATCTGACAGAATCTGATCAGTTGCCGCTGTGGCAATTGTTGCCATGGCAGCCGTTTTTGTTTTCACCGCAGTGGTGTTCGCCGCAGGAATGGCCCTCGCCATGGTCGTGATGGTTGCAGTGGACGTCAGGGTTATACAGCAGCTTGCCTTCGACCAATGCCTGTACTGCTTCATCCGCGCTGCCCTGGACGCCGCCGAACAGCTGGATGCCGGCCGTTGCCAGGGCGTTCTGTGCGCCTGCGCCGATGCCGCCGCAGATCAGCGCGTCAACGCCGCCCTGCGCCAGCAGCCCGGCAAGTGCGCCATGTCCGCTGCCGTTGGTGCCGATGACCTGGGAAGAGACGATCTTGCCGTCCTCGATATCATACAGCTTGAACTGGGCGGTGTGGCCAAAATGCTGGAAGATGTTTCCGTTTTCATACGTTACTGCGACTCTCATATCTGTTTCTCCTTTTCCTTTTAATGTCGTATCAGCCGGGAGATGGGAAGCCCTGCGGCATCCGCCGCAGCGCATTTCTCCTCCGTCGCACAACCGGTAATTTCCGCCGGTAATCTCAAGCGGGCGGCCGTTGACAAGGCAGTCTGCCAGCTTATACCGTGCCAACTGATAGATCTCAGTGACAGTTGTCCGGGAAATCTGCATCTGCCGGGCTGCCTCCTCATGGGTGTGCCCCTCCAGGTCGATCAGCCGGATGACCTCATATTCATCCAGCGTCAGCAGCACCCTGTCCCCACCCGCGATGCCGCAGGGGGTAAACCGGTCATAAGCCGGTTCGGTGCAGACCCGTCTGCTCCGGGTTGGTCTTGCCATCGGTCCGCCTCCTTCCATCATTACCGACATATGTCGATAATGATTATAGTCCTCTTTTTTACTTTTGTCAAGGGCATACATCATCTTTTATCCGGTGAAAAAACAGCCTGCACCGTTTGGCGGTACAGGCTGTTGGTTAAGGCTGAGACAGCAGGTCCTGATAAAAACTGAACTGATTTTTGCCGTTTTTCTTGCTCTGATAGAGGGCAGCGTCTGCCTGTCTGAGAGAGAGATTGTAACTGAAATTCTCGGGCGATACGAAGGTGGCACCGACGCTGCAGGACAAGGGCATTCCGTCTGATTGCAGACGGGTGAGCATGCGGGTGAGCTGCTGGCTGATCAGGGAGAGCTGGCTGTTTGGCGTAAAGATTAAAAATTCATCCCCGCCCAATCTGCCGATATAGCTGTCCGGTCCAAAGCCGTCCAGCAGCAGGCCGGATACCCGGCGCAGTGCTTCGTCTCCCTTGAGGTGGCCCATTTTATCGTTGATGCTCTTGAAATTGTCAATATCCATCAGCATTAGTGCTCCGCAGGGAGCGTCGATGCTGCCGCGGACATAATTGGTGACTGCCTTTTCAAAAGCGGTACGGTTATAGATGCCGGTCAGCGGGTCATGACTAGCGGCGCGGAGCTGCTGGTCCTCCCGCTCCTTGCGTGCGTTGATATCCCGCAGGCAGAGCAGACCATATACATTTTGGGTGGTGTCCTCCTTGAAGACATGCATGACCAGTTCCACCCAGCACAGCCGGTTGCGGACCGGCCGCCGGTAACACAACCGGACAGGCTGTCCCTGTTCGATGACCTTCTGCCATCCTTCCGGCGTCCGGCAGCTGCGAAAGACTGCCAGTTCTTCAGGACTGACCAGCGATTCCAGCCGTTCGGCAAGGACGTCGATAAAGTCCCGGCTGCTGTACAGGTAATCCTGCCGGTAGCTTTCCCAGATACCGCCTGCGACCTTCAGCTGGCCGTTTTCCATATCGACTTCGGCATATCCGATCGACTCTGACAGCATCGCCTGATAGAACCGGGATAGCCGCATATTCTCCAGCTCAAGTGAACGTTCCTGTCCGACCGGTTCCAGTGTGACGACAACGGTGTCGAGGTCCTGCTGCGCAGTGCCAGGGTGGCGCAGCAAAAGGCGATACCATTTGTAGCTGCCCTGGCGGGATTTGAGCAGGATTTCCGGCAGGCTGACTTCTGATTTGATTCGGACGCGGGAAAAGGTATCCATAAACCGCTGCTGGAAATGCGGGTGGACGATCTCATCTTTAATCCAGCTGGACGGAAAGTCTGCTTCATGCAGCTGGTCTCCGGCAATCAGCGTTCGGTCGGTGTGGAAGAAGATGGTATGATTCAGCTCATTGTATTCAAAGATATCCCGCTGGTGGATATCCGGCAGAAATGCGGGGCGCTGGATGTTGCTGATGACCCGGTGATAGCCGCGCAGCAGGGTTTTGCCTTCTTTATCGGTCCAGCGTTTGCCGGTGCAGCGGACGACCACCTCACCGTCGGTCGGGTGTTTCCAGGTATATTCCAGCTGGACAATTTCCCCGGTTCGGAACATCGCTTCAACCGCCTGGCTGACATAATGATAGTAACCGTCGTTAATTCTGGTATACCAGAACTGGTAACATTCTTCGGGGCTGGGGGTATCCCGGATGCCCATGATCCGCAGCATGGTATTGTCGGCAATCATACGGCTGCCATTTTCGCCGTCCATCTCGATAATCCACAGCCCGACACCGATTTCGTCGGTGATATCCCAAAACTTGTAATCAAACAGGCTGTTGATCCGCTGTTCGCTCCGTTTTTTGCGGATGGCACTGAGCAGAAAACTGGACAGCACCCGCAGATACCCATCGTCATGGATAAAGTGCCGCGGGTTGTCCACCCCGATAAATCCCAGCAGCTGTCCCCCAAGGAAGAGCGGAGAAGCAATCAGCCGGGAGATATCCTGTATTTTTAATGTCTGGTATTCCAGTGGGCTGATATTTTTCAGCAGGCTGGGGTTATAGATAATGACCGACTCATTCTGCCTGAACAGCTCCAGCCACCGGTGCAGCACCTTTTCAGGGACATGCAGCAGGTTTTGCTGTTGCGGGGTGACATCGCTGCTCCGGCACCATTCATAGGTATTGTTCCAGCAGGACGGGTCTTTCTGATCAGGCTGGAAAATATAGGCGCGGTCGGCCTGGTAGGATTCGCCGACCGTCCTGAGAATCCATTGGACAGTCATCTCAAAATCGTCGCTCTCCGGCAGCATCCGGGTATAATCGACGATCTTCCGCGCAAAAGTCAGCTGTTCCTGGACTTCCCGGCTGACAATTTCGTTCTGGGTGATGTCCATGGCGATTTCCAGCCGTGCCTGCCGGCCCTGAAACTCAATCAGCTTATCCTTTAGCAGAAAATGCCGTTTGCAGTATTCGTTTTCCCGCTCCCAGACAGTGAATTCGCTGGTGTTGAGAAACTGGTTGTTGCAGAAGGTGCAGGGCTGGCTGCGCCCCTGCAATACCTCGTAGCATTTGCGTCCCCTGAAATCTCCGCAGCCCATCAGCTTCTGTCCCGCTGGATTCAGGTAGTACAGCTCATAGCTGTGCGGGTCGCTGACATAGAAGATGTCGTCGGCCGACTGCATGATTGCATGGATAATCTGGTCTTCTCCCCAGTAGTTGGAGGTGGAAAGGGGAATTCTGGGATGTCCGATCCGCATCTGGCTGATTTTTTCCGCCCGCTTTTGCAGGGGCGGCGCGTCGCCTTCCAGCCATTGGGCGGAAAACTGCCGGGCGTCGCAGGGCATGCCGAACAGGAATCCCTGTAACAGCTGAGGGTGCAGTTTTTCCAGCGTGTCCAGTTCCTCCTGCTGTTCCACTCCTTCACAACAGATGCGGATATGGCTGACTCGTGCCAGTTCAAACATATTGTTCAGCAGCCGGTAGTTGTAAGCACTGTTATGGATGTTGCTGACAAACGACCGGTCGATCTTGATCTCGTCAATCTCCATCTCCTTGAGCCGTCCCAGGCTGGAATAGCCGGTGCCAAAATCATCGACCGAAATCGAAATGCCGCACCGCTTCCACTGCCGGAAGATGTCGTTCAGATAGAGATAGTCATGCAGCTGCATACTTTCGGTGACCTCGATAGTCAGCGCGCTGCCTGGCAGCCCGCTTTCCCGCAGTGTATGCAGCACCTCGCCGGTGATATTTTCTTCACACAGCTGGGTATACGACATATTGACGCTGACGGTCAGTTCGGGACAGTATTTCCGCCAGATGCCGCACTGCCGCAGTGCCTCCCGCAGGACCCAGTTTCCAACCTCCCGGATCAGGCCGCTCTGTTCCAGCATCGGGACAAATTCAGAAGGGGGGATATCCCCACGGTTGGGCGAGTGATAGCGAAGCAGTGTCTCGCATCCTTTCAGTGTATAGCTGCCGGAGCAGACCTGCGGCTGATAATAGATCGAGAAGCCGGAAAAGCCTTCCCGGACACTCTTCTTCAGATCTTCCCGCACCTCCAGCATGGCGAGATCTTTTTCATAGTCTTCGGCCGAGAAAAACCACAGGGTGCTGCGCCCTCTCTTCTTGGCGTTGTCCAGTGAGTTTTCAGCATACTGGTAAAGGGTTTCGGCATCGGGAATAATGTATTCACGGAAGGGGACACATCCGCCCGACAAGGTGCATTGCCCGTTGAGCCGCTGCTGGAGCTTGGAAAAGGTTTCTTCCACCTGCTGGCGGCTGTTGCCCGTCAGACAGACGCAGAATTTTCCTCCATTGACCCGATAGACCCGCATTCTGCCAACCGTAAGATCTTCAAGTGCGTGGCAGACCTTTTTGAGCAGCTGGTCGCCCGCCTGACGGCCTTTGTGGATATTGACCGATTTGAGGTTGTCCACCCCAACCATCAGCAGATAACCGTCGGTATTGTTGCGCAGCATCTCTGAAATGTCTGCACGCAGGGTATCCATCAAAAATGCGCCGGTCAGCTGGTCCAGCTTGCCCTTGAAGATGGTGTCGGAGATCCGTCCGATCATCCACATCGGCACCCCTTCAGGGGAAAGGCTGCTTTTGCCCCGGCAGCTGATCCAGACCAGTTCGCCGTTTCGGTTGACCAGACGGTAAACCAGATTGTGCAGCTGGAGCTCGCCCCGCTGGATGCGTTCCAGCTGTTCGGACAGCTCCGGCAGATCGGGTGGGTAGACAATCCGTATCCAGTCTGAAAGGGTACAGCTGGTTGCCCCTGATTGCAGCAGGTCGTATTTTATATTAATCTTTTCCGACAGGTGCAGCTGCTGGGCCTGAATATCCCAGAGAAAAAAATAGTCGTCAGAGCTTTCACTCAGAAAGTTGAGCATGCTATGATACAATTCGATTGTTTTATTAATTTCCATAGTCAGCTTCCTTGCATCCTCTATTGAAAAATCTGTATACAAAGAAAATTATAACATATTTTTGCAAATTTGAACAGCCGTGATTTTCCTAAAAAAACAACCGGCGCCCTGAGCCAAAATGAACCCAGAAGCGCCGGTTTATCAGCGGTATACAATTACAATCGGTTATCCCTGGAAGGATTTGAGCAGCTCATGTTTGGAATTCCACAGCTTCTCCGACAGGTCGACATAGTACCGGTGGGGGTTCTCAAACCGCTTGACCTCTTCCCACAGATGGTCGATCTGATCCTTGCAGTAGGCTTTGATCTCCTCAATATCCGGCAGGTCATAGACACATTCGCCGTCACGGAATACCTCAACCAGCATCGGCCGGATGTCGACATCGGTAAAGGTTTTGGATTTCCAGGTGTTGACCGGGTCAAACATCGTGATCGGCCCCTCGGTCGGGACACTTTCGTCCGACATCGCGATATAGTCGGCGACCGCTTCATGGTCATCCTTTTTGTAAAGGCGGTAGACCATCTTCTTATTGGGGGTGGTGATCTTTTCAGCCGTTTCAGACAGCTTGATCCGCGGCTGGAGGACGCCGTTTTCGTCCTCGACCGCAACCAGCTTGTAGACCCCGC
>DCTE01000125.1:0-13295 GCA_002329405.1 Ruminococcaceae bacterium UBA1448
GGCCGACCGGGTCATCCGCATCAAGAACAGTAAGGTGGAAAAGATCAGGATAAACGCCCATCCGACCCCGGTCGAAGAGATTGAATGGTGAGAGGAGTGGGCATATGAAGAAGAATGTACTCTTTCGGGAGGCGCTGCGGGAGATTCGGCATTCCAAAAACCGGTTTTTCTCGATACTGGCGATCGTAGCGATCGGAAGCGGCTTCTTCTCCGGCGTCAAGGCCGCCTGTCCCGACATGAAGCTGACGGCTGAACAGTATTTTTCCGAGTCCAGCCTTGCCGATTTGCACCTGGTGTCTACCTGGGGATTTGACGAGGACGACCTGGCGCAGATTGGCAGCGACCAGGACATCCGGGTGATGGAACCGTGTTATACCTACGATGTACTGGCCGAATCGGCGGACGGTGACCAGCTGGTCATCAAGACGATTGGTTACAGCGAGGACGCACAGCTCAACCGGCCGCGGCTGCATGAAGGGCGGCTGCCGGAGGCGAAGGATGAGTGTGTAATCGGGACCAGTTCACTCGGGGAGACCCACTGGCAGCTGGGAGACGTCGTGACGCTGACCGGTGACGGGGAGGACCTGTCCGAGTCGATGGACACGACTGAATTTACCGTCGTCGGGATTGCGCAGCTGCCGCAGTATTTCGGGTACAACTATGGGACGACGACCATTTCCGATGGCGTGCTGGACGGGATTATGCTGGTGCCGGAGGAAGTTTATACGCTGGATGTCCATACCGACGTCTATCTGACCCTCAAGAGCACCGAGGGGTTATCCGTCTTTTCGGATGAATATGAAGACGCGGTGGAGCAGACGACCGACCGGCTGGAAGATCTGGCCGATGTCCGTACCGAAACCCGTTATGATGATACGATTGAAGAGGCAAACGAAGAGATCGCGGATGCGGAAGCGGAGATTGCCGACGGTGAGAAACAGCTTGCCGACGGGGAAGCGGAGCTTGCTGACGCGCGTGCCGAGCTGGATGACGGCTGGGCGGAATATTATGACGGTAAGGAAAAGGCAGAAAAAGAGTTTGCCGACGCCGAAGCCGAGCTTGCCGATGGAGAAAAACAGCTTGCCGACGGGGAAGCGACCTGGCAGAAAAATTATGACAGTTATCAGGAAGGTATCACCCAGCTGGAAGATTCCCGCAAACAGCTGGACGATTATATTGCCCAGGCGGACGAACTGGAGAGCCAGCTGAATGAATCCGCCGCCGCACTCGAGCAGGGCAACCAGCTGCTGGCAGGATTGCAGGGGATTTATACCGGCTTTGCCGAACAGTCGGTGCCGGATATTTCGATGCTGGATGAAAACACCAGCGCGGTCATTGCCGCCTCAGCTGCATTGGACAGCGCATTGCCGGAACTGCTGACCGGATACATCACCTCGGATGGTGCGGCAAAGCAGCAGTACGGTGCAGTTTTGGAACAGACCATCTCGACTGCCGAGACGACAATGGCGGAGAACCAGGCACTTTATGATCAGGGGCAGCAGGGACTTGCCCAGCTGCGCCAGGGCATTGCCGACGGGGAAGCAGAGTATGCCGCCGGTAAACAGAAGCTGGATGACGCAAAGGTACAGCTGGATGATGGCCGCCGGGAACTGGATAATTCCCGTGCCGAACTGGAACAGGGCCGTCGGGACCTGGAGACCGCCCGGGCCGATACTGAAGCGGAGCTTGCCGATGCAAAAGCCGAGCTGGAAGACGGGGAAAAGGAATATGAAGACGGCCTTGCCGAGTATGAGAGCGAGCGCAAGGACGCTGAAGCGGAAATCGCCGATGCGCGGGCTGAGATTGCCGACGCGCAGGAGGAACTGGCCGACCTTGAGAAACCTAAATGGTATCTGCTGGACCATGCCAGCTTCCCCGGAGTCGGGTCGATTGCCGACGATGCCGAAAAGGTGGATGCAATCGCGGCGGTATTCCCGATATTCTTTGTACTGGTTGCAGCACTGGTCTGCCTGACGACGATGACCCGAATGGTTGAGGAGGAGCGGACCCAGATCGGGACGCTCAAGGCACTCGGGTTCAGCCGCGGGGCTGTCATGTTCAAGTTTATTTTGTATGCGATACTTGCCAGCGTGATCGGCAGTATTGTGGGCTGTCTGGTGGGGCTGAAACTGCTGCCGTATGTGATCACCAGCTGCTATCAGGCAATGTATCAGGTTCCCTATATCCTGATGCCGATACGGTGGGGATATCTGGTGGGATGTATGGTGGTATCGGTTTTTTGTACCAGCCTGGTGACGGTCATCACCTGTTACGAGGTCATGAATACCGTTCCTGCCCAGCTGATGCGCCCCAAGTCCCCGAAAAACGGCAAACGAATTCTGCTGGAACGGGTCACCTTCATCTGGAAACGGCTTTCCTTCAGCGGAAAGGTCACCTGCCGCAACCTTTTCCGATACAAATCCCGTGTGCTGATGACAGTGATCGGGGTTGCGGGCTGTACCGCACTGATGCTGACCGGATTTGGGCTGCGGTACGCGATCGGCTCGATATCTGAACGGCAGTACGGCGAAATCTTTACCTATGACAGCACCCTGTCGCTGTCGGATAACCAGTCCGCTGAACAGATCGAGACGCTGACCGATACCGTTACCGGTACCGACGGGATATCCGGTGTACTGCCGCTGACCAGCAAACAGACGGATGCTGTCTCGCTGGATGGCAAAAATACCGTTGTTTCGATTACGATGTATATACCCGCCCAACCGGAACAGCTGGATGGATTTATTACACTTCGGGAAATGGAGACCGGGGAGCCGTTGTCGCTGACCGATGAAGGCTGTGTCATCACCGAGAAACTTTCCCGGCTGCTGTCGGTGAAAGTCGGTGACAGCTTTTACCTGCGAGACTCCAACGGGGAACGGCAGGAGGTCAAGGTCACTGGAATTACCGAGACCTATGTCAGCCACTATATTTATATGACGCCAACCCTTTATGAGTCGCTTTACCGTGAACAGCCGCTGCCGACCGCACTGCTGCTGACCCTGGCGGACGGGGCGGATGAAGACAGCACCTTTGCAAGCCTCCTCAAACTGGACGGCGTGCAGGGCCTGATTGGGATGAGTTATTATGCCGATGCCTTTTCCGACCTGGTTGCTTCACTGAATATGATTGTCTGGGTACTGATCGGGGCAGCTGCTGCATTGGCGGTCATCGTCATGTACAACCTGATCAATATTAACGTCAGTGAACGTGTCCGGGAGCTGGCGACCATCAAGGTACTGGGATTTTATGACCGGGAGGTCTCCGACTACATCTGCCGGGAAAATACGGCGGCCGCACTGCTGGGAATGCTGGCCGGGCTGCTTGGCGGGATTGCGCTGGAAGAGTTTGTTGTCAATACGGCGGAAGTAGATGTCGTACTGTTTGTACACGGGATGCCGGCAAGTGCTTACCTGTTGTCTGCGGCATTGACGATTGTATTTATCCTCCTGGTCAATCAGATTGTGCATTTCAGTCTCAAGAAAATTGATATGGTTGAATCGCTCAAGAGCGTTGAGTAAATCAGCTGTAGAATGTAAAACGGGCGGTGTACCGGAATGAAGGGTACGCCGCCCGTTTTGTGCTGAAAAAGAAAGTGCCGGAAAAGCGCGTGGGATTTTGAAAGAGCCGGTGTATAATTGGGTAGAGAAGGAAAACGAAAGGAGGATTTGGGATGCAGCTGGACGAGATGATCGAGCGTCTGCGTGCGCGGGACGAAGAGGCGCTGGACTGGCTGATGCGGCATTACCGTCCGCTGATCTGCTATATCATTACGCCGATTCTGGATAACGACCACGACCGGGAGGAGTGTATTTCCGAAGTCGTGATGCGGGTATGGGACGGAATCGACAGCTATAATTCCGCGCGGGGGAGCTGGAACGCATGGCTGACAGCTATTGCCCGCAATACCGCGCTCAACAAAGCCCGTACCGGCCAGCGGCACGCGGTATCCGATATTTCCCCTGATACACCGGATACCAGCCCGACCCCGGAGGAACAGCTGCTCCGCCGGGAGCGGCAGCAGGTGCTGATCGGTGCACTGGATCAGCTTTCGCCGTCAGAACGTGCGCTGTTTTACCGCAAATACTATTACATGCAGCCGACTGCCCAGATTGCGGCGGAAATGGGGATTACCGAACGGGCGGCGGAGGGACGGCTGTACCGGATCAAACAAAAACTGCGGCGGTTGTTGGGAGGTGAGCTGGATGGATAAACACAAACAGCTGGAACAGTTGGACGAGCAGCTGCTTGCCGGGCTGATGGCAGAGACGGACAGGCTGCCGCCGGAAGAGATCGTGGGCGCGGTCAACCCGTGGAAGACGGCGATCCATCGGATACTGGCCGGAATGGTGCTGACGACCATCACCCTCAATTTTTATGGGCTGAACTATCTGCTGCCGCTGATTGGGATGGTTTTGCTGCTTCTGGGGACGCGGACGCTCCGAAAGGAAAACAGTTGGATGAAGGGCTGTTTCGGGCTGACGGTTGCCCGGACTGGACTGCTGATGGTGCAGCTGCTGAGGAATACGACCGTCCGGTTTGACCTGCTGATGGATAGCTTCCCGTATGCCAGCCTGCTGCAAGGGGTTGAGGGCTTTTTGGTGGTCCTGCTGACCTTCGGAACGATCGTTTGCCTGTGGCGGGGACTGGCTGCAATCCGGCGGAAGGCAGGCTTGCCGGAGAAGAACGGCACCGGTGCTTCGCTGCTGGTCTGGTATGGGCTGACCTGTATCCTTGCACTGGTCAACTATAATGGACTGATTCTGCCGCTGGCGATGCTGGTGGTTTACCTGCTGATCATCCGGGGACTGTATAAGCTGTCCCATTCATTGGACGAAGCCGGGTTTGTTGTCCAGCCTGCGCCGGTGAAACTGTCTGACTGGGCGGTTGCAGCGGTTATAGCTGGTGTATTGGCAGCTGGTGCCCTGGTCAGCTATCTGTTCTTGTCCGGCTATCCGATGGATTGGCAGCCGGTTGAGGCGGTGGAATCGACCGAGAGAACCGAAATTTCCGACCAGCTGGCCGAACTGGGCTTCCCAGAGGGGATACTGGACGATTTAACCGATGAAGATATCCTTGCCTGTAAGGACGCGGCCGCAGTCGTTGTCACAACCAACAACTATCCGGTCAATGATGGCAATTTGGTCTGGTCAGGCAGATCCAGCCGGACGGTCTATGAAGTCAAAGAACTGCGGATCACCGGAATCGGCGTTCTTCTGGAAGGCGAACGGGAGCGGTGGAAACTTTTCCATTACTTTACCTGGACGACTGACCCGGGATTTCCCGGGACCGAGTCGATCCAGATCTGGCCAACTTCCCGGCTGAGCGAAGGCTGGTGGATGGATGGGGAACCGAGCGGACGGCTGCTGGTCGACCGGGACGGGCAGACTTATATCGCGCCGTATGCTTTCCTTGGCAGCCAGAGCTATACTTCCAATAGCTTTCTGTTTGGCGGCCAGCCCCAGACCGACCTGTTTGCAGCCTTTTCGCTGCCCCGTTGGGGAGAGAACAAACGGGGATATGTCAGCTATACCGTCGGGGAGGCAGCAGACGGTTATATCATCGACAGCTGGTTCAACTATACCCATCAGCGGAGCTGGTTCCAGTATCCGGTAGAGTCGGCGATGGAGAATCAGCTTTCCGGCAGCTGGAACTGGAACGGGCCGTTCAAGCTGGTGCAGGACGCGCTGCAATTTTATCCGACCGAAGAGGGAATTGAGATGCTTGACTGAAAAACACTTGACAGAGAAGGGAAAACGTGGTATCCTGTACTCAGTTAGCAATAGGCAACTCGAAGATGAATGACAGGCCAGTTGCCTTTGACAGGAGGTTATCAGGATATGTTTGCAGCAATTCTCGCCAATCTCGGCAATATCATCATTATTGTGATACTGGTTGCAGCCATCGGACTGGCGCTGCGCAGTGTTCTCAAAAAGCGGAAATCCGGCGGCTGTGGATGCGGCTGTTCAGGGTGCAGCGGATGCAGCGGGTGCGCTGTCAGCCAGACCCCGTCCGCCGGTGACAAAAAGAAAGAGCCTTCCGGCTGCTGCCAGCCGAAGGCCCAAAAGTAAAAATATCTGAAAGATGCTCCCGCTCAGCCATTTTCCGCCGGTTTGGGCGGGAGTTTGCTTAAGTCGTGATGGACGATGTAGAAATACTGTACCAGCAGCAGCGAACCGGCCAGCACCCAGGCGACAGATCCGGCCATGCAGATGCCGAAATAGCTGAGATAATGCGCGGCAATGACTGCGACGATACCGCGTCCGATCAGTTCCGCGATACCGGCNNGCCCCTGAATGCCGTTGCGGTAAAGGTTGACGATGCTCAGTGGGATGAAGAAGGTGCCGATACACTTAAGGTAAAGGTCGACCGAACCGATGACCTCGCTGACGTCGCCCGAGATGAACAGATAGGTCATGTATTTGCCGACCGTCATGACCAGTGCGCCCGCAACAACGGAGTAGACAATGCCCATCAGGGTGGCGGCTCTGAAACCTCTGCGGATGCGGACGACATCGCCCGCGCCGATGTTCTGTGCCGAGTAGTTGGCCATCGCGGTGCCCATTGCGACGAACGCCTGGGTCACCAGCTGTTCGATCTTGCCGGCAGCAGTAAAGGCGGCGACGAGGGTGGACCCGAGGATGTTGAGGGAGGTCTGAACCATCATCGAGCCGATTGCAGTGATCGAAAACTGAAGTGCCATCGGGACGCCGATTCTGAGCTGACCGGACATCATATGGGGGTCGGGGCGGAGGTCTTCTTTATGGGGATGGATGATCGGGACCGCCTTTGCGATGTAGAGCAGGCACAAAAGCCCGGAGATTCCCTGGGAAATAATGGTTGCCCAGGCAGCGCCTGCGGTGCCCATCCTGAACTGGATGATGAACAGCAGGTCGAGCAGGATGTTCAGCGACGCGGCGACGATCAGGAAGAAGAGCGGGATTTTGCTGTTTCCGAGCGCCCGCATCAGTCCAGACAGCAGATTATACAGCATCGGTGCAGCCAGCCCGCCGCAGATGATGATGATATAGCTGTAAGCGTCGGCGAAGATATCTTCCGGCGTGTGCATGAAGGTGAGCAGCGGCTTCATAAACAGTACCGATACGGTCGTCATCACCACCGAAACAATGGCCGCGAGGATGGTTGCATTGACAGCGGAACGCCGCATGCCTTTGAGATCACCCGCGCCGAACCGCTGTGCGACCTGCAAGGTAAAGCCGTTGGTCATGCCCATTGCGAGCCCGGTAATCAAAAACATGATTGTGCCGGTGCTGCCGACGGCGGCGAGAGCACCGGTACCGACGAACTGGCCGACGATTACAGCGTCGACCATGTTGTAAAACTGCTGGAAGAGGTTGCCGATAAAGAGTGGGACAGTGAACCCGAGGATGATTTTACCGGGGCTGCCCTTGGTCATATCTTTCTGTGCTGTTTTCATGGGGCTTTGGTCCTTTCTAAGGGTGAAAGACGTAAGAATGGATATTTCATCTGCTAAAGATCAGCGAAAAATATTATAGGGAAAAAGTGGTTTTTCTGCAATATCCAATCCTACAAAATTCAGGGTGTATTTGACACAAAAGCAATCTATTTTGCCCGCAGGACAACCCCGGAAAAAATGCTTGACAGCTGGCGGGAAATATGGTATCCTGTACATGTAGTTAGCTAAAGCTAGCTCATACATACCCAGCAGCCATTCAGCTGCTTTTTTACACCAAATCAGTTAGCTAAAGCTAACCACTTTGTCATTCCAACCCTGAAAGGAAATTATTATGAGTGTTGTCATTATCGGAGGAAACGACTGTATGGTCTGTCAATACAAGACGCTGTGTAAAAAATACGGCTGCCGTGCCAAGGTCTTTACCCAGATGACCAGCACAATGAAGCAGCAGATCGGCAGTCCCGACCTGCTGGTGCTGTTCACCGCGACANNAATGATCCGTTGTGTGCTCAGTGAATGTAAAAATCAGCGGCTGGAGATTGCCCGCAGCCATTCGAGTTCGCTGTCGGCATTGCGGGAGATACTGGAAGAACACGCGGGCTGCTGACCCACAGAAGGAGGGAGTGCTATATGTCAGAAGAGATGCTGGTTCGTCACTGTTCGCCAACCCTGGCGGGGTTGAAAACCGCCAATCTTATCAACTGCCCCTGTCCGTCCAAAAAGGAGCTGCTTGACCAGTTGGAGGAATATAATCGCCAGCTGAACCCGCGGGGGGTATTTCTGCGGTTGCTGGGATGTGGAAAAGGGAACGCGCTTGTATACGTCTATCGCCCCGACCGGCTGGGGCAGGATCTGGGAAAAGGCTGGCCCATTCTCGGAAAGGAAGGGTATCCCTGCCCGGACGCAGGCAGCTGCCTGCGCTGCCTGATGCGGCGGCTGAAGGAGAGCGGGGGATTCCCGCATGAAATCGGGGTATTTCTCGGCTATCCGCCGGAAGATGTCGCAGGGTTTATCGAACACCGCGGACAGGGGTGCAAATCGGTCGGTGCCTGGAAGGTGTACGGGGACGCCGAAGCGGCAGAAAAGACCTTTGTCCGGTATAAAAAATGCACCGATATCTATTTAAAGTGCCATCGGGACGGCTGTCCGCTGACCCGCCTGACCGTACGGAGCGGGGCACTGACGGGCGGATAATAAACAGGTGGATAAAATGAAAAAAACAACGCACAGCTGTTTGAAAGGGGGCTGTGCGTTGTTTTTTATCAGAGTATTTTGCAGTAAAGCGGATTTAGTCAGAAATTCTCAAGCCACTGGATCATCGCCTGCCTGCCCTCTTCGGTGACCGGGAAGGTATTTTCGATCACCTCTTCAGGCGGGGTGATTTCCAGGCAGTAATTCCCGCGCCAGGCCTTGCAAAGCATATTTTCCCCATCGGGAAAGACCTTGTAGCGTTTCTGTTTATAGCTGCCGCTGAAGATGTTTCCGCTTTCAAAATAGTGGAGCAGGGGCATTGTATCGGCGATCATACCGGAGGGCACTTCCTTTCGTCGCTGTCAGATCTGGTATTTTTCCCTGAGGCTGTAGACAGCACCCAGCAGGTTCGCGTCATTGCCGCCGCTGCATGCGACGACGACCGGGCGGTTGAAATCGCAGTGCCATTCCTCAAGGTATTCGTCGATTTTCTGCTGGAGCAGCGGGATAAAGGGTTCCCAGCCGGAGATACCGCCGCCGATAAAGATTCTCTCGGTATCGAAAGTAAACTGCATCTGGATGCAGAAATAGGCGAGATAGCCGATGAACTCATCCCACAGCCGTTTGGCGACCGGGTCAGTTTCCCGGTTGAGGTAGAGGTCGGAACAGGAAAGATGTTTTCCGGTTTCCTGAAAATACCGCATCTCATACGGTACCGGGGCGGTCAGTTCCGAGAAGCCGCGCATTCCGCGGACGGGGGAGACATATCCCATGTCGCCTGCAAAGAAATGGGTGCCGCGGTAAGGTTTGCCATTCAGAAAGAGTGCGCCGCCCTGGCCGGTGCCGAGCACCAACGTCAGAAAGCTGTTGAATTCGCTGGCACCGCCGGCCCAGAATTCACCCATCGCGCCCGCCTGGCTGTCCTTTTCCGCCCGGACAGGGACGTCCACCAGTTTGCAGAGATCGTAAAAGCATCTTCCCCGGATATACCCAACCGACGGAGCCATCCAGCCGCGTACAATCCCATCTTCCGGGTCGATACAGCCGCAGGAAGAAATACCGATGCCGCAGATCGGATATTCCTTTTTCAGGCGGGTATAGACGTCCGCCATCATCTGCATCATCCCCTCAAAGGTNNAAAAGGTATCGGGATGATGCTGTTTTTCATGGTAGATGACCTGTTTGTCGTCGGTCACGACGCCGACTTTGGTGCTGCTGCCGCCGATGTCAAAGCCAAGATAATACTGCATATATTTTTACCTCCTGCCAGTGCTGGCAAATCTGTCGGTTTTATTATAACAAACCGGAATGGACAATGCAAGCACTGTGTAAAATTTATCTGACGACAGGACGCTGCCTCAAGCGGCAGTTGCGCCGGTCTGCCGGGATGTGCTATAATAGATGTGATATAATAATAGAAACCACGGTTTTAACAGGGAGGGAATGTGATGAGCCAGCCGATTTGCCGCCGGACCCGGGAAGAACTGCCGGTGCTGGCGATCTGCTATGATTTTGACAAGACCCTGTCGCCCGACAATATGCAGGCACAGGGGTATATCCAGGACGTCGGATATGATGTTGAACGGTTCTGGGCCGAGTCGGACGCCCTGGCCCGGGACAACGGGATGGATTCCAACCTTGCCTATATGTTCAAGATGGTGGAGGAAGCGGAGGGCAACCTGGTGCTGACCCGCAGCGCATTGGAAAACTATGGTGCAAGGGTAGAGCTGTATCCCGGGGTCGAGGAATGGTTTGAGCGGATACGGGCTTTTGGGAAGGAACACGGGGTCAAGGTTGAGCATTATATCCTTTCTTCCGGGCTGAAAGAGATGATCGAAGGGACTTCGATTGCAAAAGCGGGGGCGTTTGAAGCGATTTTTGCCAGCAGCTTTTATTTCAACCACCGCGGGACGGCCAAATGGCCGGCGCAGGCGATCAACTATACCAATAAGACACAGTTCCTCTTCCGCATCGAAAAAGGGGTGCTGGACATCAATGATCACGGGGTCAACGAATTTTTCCCGAAGGACAAAATCCGCGTACCCTTCCGCAATATGGTTTATCTCGGGGACAGCGACACCGACATCCCCTGCATGAAGCTGGTCAACACCTATGGCGGCCATTCGATTGGGGTATACGATCCGGCATCCGGCCGGGAGAAGGTGCAGCGGCTGCTCAGGGAAAACCGTGTCCGCTACATAGCACCCGCCGATTACCGGGAGGGGCAGCCGCTGGACAGCCTGCTTAAAGCGATCATCTGCAAGACCAGTGCCAATGAACTGCTGGAGCGGCAGCATGAGCGGGATCTGGCCGAAGCACTGGCCGCATCAGAAACCGGCCGGCAGTATGAGCCGTCACGATGAAAAAAGCCTGCCGTCTCCCTAAAGAGGGGAAAGGCAGGCTTTGCTTTTTTATCTGGTTTGCAGTTCATCCGGCTGGGGCGGTTGAAAAACCCGGTTCCATNNTTTTCTGGTGATATAAAAGACATTGCTGCCAGCAGTCTGATTGCGCTTTTCCAGCCGCCTCCAGATTTCTTCCAGCGGGCATTCCATATAATGAATCTGGAAGCCAGCACCCAGTTTTTCCGCTTCAGCTCGGAGTGTGTCCCGTTCTTCTCTTGCCCAGAATCCATAGTCAAGGATGACGTCGACCCCACGCGCCAGTATTTTTTGACCGGTTTCCCACATCAGCTGTTCGACGATACCATGACGCTGATCGTGTACTTGATTCGGCCAGTTTCCGTCAAAATCATTGCCAAACAGTTTCAGATGCCATTCATCCGGGGTAAACCGGATCGCATGGTATATCTTTTCCAGCCGGATGGCTTCGGTTGTTTTGCCGCTTCCCGGAAGCCCGACCATCAGATGCAGGGTAGCCAATTGTCATTCCTCCCAAAGTCCGTCCAGACAAAGACAACCGCCCGTAAAAACTACAGGCGGCTGCCGTCAGCGGATATAAAGATAACCGAGTTATTCTGCGTCGTATTCAGCACGCAGTTTAGCGAGGATTTTTTCCTCGTCCTCTCTGGAACAGCCCATCAGCCGCATTTCTACCGGCTCGTCCAGTTTCATGGACAAAATACCGATCAGACTTTTGGCGTTGGCGACTGCCGAACCGGACACAAGGAAAAAATCGCCATGAATCGGTGTCAGGAAACTGGCCAGAGCCTGAACCCGTTTCATGTCCTTAAGACGAATCTGTATACGCGTCATAAAATGTCCTCCCTTTGACCGGTACACACGACGTCTGTGACCGGCCGAAGCAATATCGTTATCGGCTGCCAATTGGATGCAAACATCGGGGAAAACCGCCGATTTTTTCTTATTATAACATATTTATGCAGAAACTGCAACGGAAATTTTCTGTAAACCTCTGTAAATCAAACCGCCCGTCATTTCAGTTCCGCAATGGTGACGCCGGTTTCACCTTCACCATAGGCACCCAACCGGAAACTCTTAATGCTCTTATGTTTTTTCAGATGGTTTTGAATAGCTTCCCGCAGTACGCCGGTTCCTTTGCCGTGGATAATCGTGATCTGGTGTACGCCCGACAGGACGCTGGAGTCGATAAAACGGTCGACTTCAATCAGCGCTTCCTCGATGTTCATACCGCGCAGGTCGATTTCTGCCAGACCGCCGCGGCCGCCGACCGAACGGCTTCCACGGGCGATACCGGCAGTTCTGACGCCGCCGCCGGCACGTTTACCGGGGGCAGGTTTGCCGTCGATCGAAATTTTCGCCTTGTCCAGCAGCCGGAGGTTGCCGATCGGGACGCGGGATTTGAGGATGCCGGTCTGCACCAGCACCATTCCGTTTTTGTCAACCGGTTTGAGGACAGTACCTTCCTTGTCGATGTCGTAGATCTGGACGACATCGCCCGGTTTGAGCTCACGGGGGAGGGTATACCCTTCGTTGGTCCGTTCATGGATAGGGTTGGCAGCATCGTGCATCCGTCCCATCTTACCGCGGACAGAAGAGCGGGCGTTGAGCAGCAGCTTGCCGAATTCTTCCGAATCCTTGAGCTTTTTGATCTGGTTCAGTTCCTCCAGCACCGCGTCGGCCTGTGCCTGGACATCCCGGACGATTGCCTGCGCCTGGAGTTTGGCCTTTTCTTCCTCTNNTTTTCCCGCTGCCGGTCCAGCTCAGCCCGGAGGGTGTCAATTTCAGCCTTCTGCCGGTCGATTTCCCGTTTTTCTTCTTCGACCTGCTTGAGGGTTTCCTCATACTGCTGCCGGGAGGCTTCCAGCGAGTCGACGATCTCTTCAAACCGCTTGTTGTCGCTTTCCACTAAACTGGACGCATTTTCAATGATATCCTCATCCAGTCCCAGCCTTCTGGAGATTGCGAAGGCGTTGGATTTTCCGGGCACACCGGTCAGCAGCCGGTAGGTCGGCATCAGGTTTTCAACATTGAATTCACAGCAGGCGTTTTCAACCTTATCGGTTTGCAGCGCATACATTTTCAGCTCGGCATAGTGGGAGGTGACCGCCACCTTTGCCCCTCTCAGCCGCAGCTTTTCGAGGATTGCGACGGCGAGAGCGGCACCCTCGACCGGGTCGGTGCCCGACCCCAGCTCGTCGATGATGACCAGCGAGGTATAGGTTGCGACATTCAGGATGCTTACCAGGTTGACCATATGGGCCGAGAAGGTGGACAGGCTCTGTTCG
>DCTE01000125.1:13396-15397 GCA_002329405.1 Ruminococcaceae bacterium UBA1448
CCGCCGGTATTGGGGCCGGTGATGACCAGCGTCGTATATGCGTCGCCCAGCGCGAAGTCGATCGGCACCACCTTTTTGGGGTCGATCAGCGGATGTCTTGCCCTCTTGAGCAGGATATGCCCGTCGTCGGTAACTTTCGGTGCCATTGCCTTCATCCGGTAGGCGAGGGTCGCCTTTGCGAACAGCAGGTTGAGGTCGATGACCGTCTCAAAGCAGCGGATGATTCCATCTGCTTCTTCGCCGCATCTGCCCGACAGTTCAGCAAGGATTCGTTCGACCTCATCCTTTTCCTTGGACTGGAGGACGCGGATTTCATTGTTGGCTTCGACGACAGCGGCCGGTTCGACAAAGTAGGTTGAGCCGCTGCCGGAGGTATCATGTACCATGCCGGGAATTTCACTGCGGTATTCCGCCTTGACCGGCACGACAAACCGGCCGTCCCGCATGGTGATGATCGTATCCTGCAAATATTTCTGATAGGTAGAGGAGCGGATCATCTTATCCATCTTTTCGCGGATTTTCAGTTCAGTCATCCGAATTTTGCGCCGGATGGCAGCGAGTTCAGGGGAAGCGTTGTCGTCCAGCGCATCCTCGCTGATGATAGCCGACGAGATTTCCCGTTCAAGCGGGTTGTTCAGGTACAGCCGGGAGAACTGTTCGGATACCGCGTTTTCTTCCTCGTCCCACTGGTTGTGCCACTGGTCGAGGATACGGGCCTGCCGCAGGACGGCGGCGATGGCCAGCAGGTCGCTGCATGAGAGAGNNGAGAGTGCCGCCCGACTGGGCGATTTTCAGCCGCCCAACGGGGTTGCGCAGCGTCATAAAGGTCGGGGTCCCAAACCGTACCGTCAGCTGAAAGAGGTCAGAAGTGCGGTCGATTTCCCGCTGGACCTCATCTTTTTCGGTCAGGGGCTGGATGGAGAGGGCCTTTTCACGGGCAGTCTCACAGCAGGTCAGCTCGGCGAGCATAGCCAGCACCTTGTCCAGCTCAAGGTTTTTCATGTATTTAGGTTCAATCATCTGTTTATGTTCCTCCGTAACAAAGGAGAAGGGATTTGGAATATTGCTTAAATCATAGCTTTGTAAAAATCCAGCGTTTTAAATTTCCCGCCCGTCTGAAAGATGGTAAACGCCTCCGCAGCCTGTCCGAATGCCTTTTCACCGTCATCTGACAGCCGGAAGGAGAAGAGCTTTTGCGGCGATGCGTCGATCACATGCAAAAACGCTTTCCGCACAGCCTGCGGAAAGATCACCCGGCTGACTGCACGCTCCTGGGATTTCTGGTATTCGGGCAGACAGTCTTGACACAGGATAATCCCGTCGCCCGGCAGCAGCCAGAAATCGCCTTGCTGCTTTCCGCACCCGGCGCACCCGTCGACATCCGGCTGGAACCCGGACAGGCACATCAGCCGCAGTTCGTATACCGCCTTGAGCAGCTGTTCACTTTTTTCTCCCTTTTCCAGCAGATAGAGGGTATTGAGCAGCAGCCGCAGGATTTCATCGGCATTTTCCTTCTGCGGCATCACGAATTTGGTCAGTTCGGCAAGGTAAGCGGCGAGTGACAGCCCAGTCAGGCTGTTTCGCAGGGAATAGAAGTTGTTGAGCAGTTCCGCACTGTCGATTATGTAGCGGGTCCTGCCCGAGAACAGGCAAAACTCGCTGTAAGCCAGCATTTCACATGCCGCGCTCACCCTGGACTTGCCGCTGCCGGGGTTTTTGACGACAGCGGTCATCAGCCCCTGGTCAGAACTGAGCAGGGTCAGAAGTTTGTCCCGGGAACCAAACGGCGTCTGCGCCAAAACGATTGCGTGGGTTTTGAGATGCAAAGCCGCTGCCTCCTTCGATGGACTTAAAGTTGAGATAATCGTCGACGCTGCCGGAATGGCAGAACTGGTTCCATGACCGGATAACCGGCAGGGAATCCGGCCGCGGCGGCGGGACGGGGATTTCAAACGGGATATCGGGCGGGACAGCCGGACGGGCAGAACCGGGTTGTTGCGG
>DCTE01000054.1:0-8832 GCA_002329405.1 Ruminococcaceae bacterium UBA1448
GGGAGCTGTCCGGGCATGCCGGGCGGTACGCGGACGTTTTATATCGGATGGCGGGGCTGCCGGTGGTTGTCTGTGACCGGGATCAGGTAATTGCGGCGGCAGGCGTGCCGAAAAAGGACTACCTTTCCCGGCGGATTACCCCGCAGCTGGAAAAGCTGGAACTCTCTCGGCGCAACTATCTGCGGGACAGTGCAACAGCTCCGCGCATCTCACCGGCAGAAGGCGTTGATCAGGGTGCCTGCGTTGTAATTCCGGTCATTGCGGATGGAGACGTGACCGGAAGTGTCATGCTGTTGGGGGACGAGCCGGTGACCGAGGTGCAGGCGAAACTTGCCCAGGCGACCGCGTCGTTCCTTGGCCGCCAGATGGAAATTTAATATCTGCCCCATGAAAGTTGTTTATCAACAGCTTTCATGGGGCATTTTGTTGTATTGTTTATTTCTTATGCAGTTGTATACATCACTATACATAACTATTTAGGNNTTATCACTCATATTGGGGGTAAAATAGTTATAAAAAGGGTGGTGATTTGGTGGATACACATGCACGTCTTCAGCAGTTGCTGCGGGAACGGGGTTGGACAGAGTATAAACTTTCCAAAGAATGTGGTCTTGCCCAATCGACGATCGGAAACATTTTCCGAAGGAATACGGTTCCATCTGTTGCAACACTTGAGACCATCTGCAAGGGATTCGGAATAACCCTGTCCCAGTTTTTTGCGGAGACGGAGATGGTGGAACTGACACCGGATATGAAGGAACTTTTTGACTGCTGGATATGCCTGACGCCTGTCCAGAAATCCGCTGCCCTCCAGATGCTTAAAGCGATGAATCATGACAGGGATTGAAACCGGCCGGCATCTGCCGGTAATGGCAGAAAAATGAGGCTGCAATGGAAAAGATACTGGGAGTGCTGCTTGTTAGGTTTTGAAAGGCTGTTGCTGAGCAGGATTGTTCGATGATAAAAAATGATGCAGGTGATATCATGAAAGTTAAGAAAATTGTCAAAAAACTGGTCTATAAAAATAAAGCAGACTCGGATACATATATTGCATATCTGCGTTCCATTGGAATGGCAATCGGTGATAGGGTCAGCATTTATGAACCGCGCACTGTTTGTATCGATACAACCCGTCCGTTTATGATTGAGATTGGCAATGATGTAAAGATCACGCGGGGCGTCACCATGCTGACACATGGATATGACTGGTGTGTTCTGGCCGGATTAAATGATATTGTTCTTGGTTCTGCGGGGGGAATTACGATCGGGAACAATGTGTTTATCGGCATGAATGCTACCATCCTCAAAGGTGTACATATTGGAGACAATGTTGTAATCGGTGCGGGGAGCCTTGTAAACAAGGATATCCCGGATAATTGTGTAGCGGCCGGGAATCCATGCAGGGTGATTATGCCGATTGATGAATATTATGAAAAACGTCAGAAAGCGCAGCTGACGGAAGCGTTTGAAATTTACGCCTGGTATTTGAAGCGGTATGGCAAAGAGCCGCCGCAGGAAATTTTTGACGAATTCTTTTGGCTGTTTCACAAAAGGGATGAACCTTTGCCGGCGGCATTTTCTCATCAGATGCGGTGGCACGGCCGGTATAAACAGGTCTATCATCATTTGGTTCATACCCAGCCTTTGTTTGACGGGTATGATAAATTTCTTGCAGCAGCGAGACAAGCATGTGAACAATGACAGACTGAAAACCGGGGGGAGTGAAACCGATGTTAAGATTAAGGCCGTATAAAAAATGTGATGCAAAGGTCATTGTCAGCTGGATAAAAGACGAAGTATCGTTCAGAAAATGGTGTGCTGACAGGTACAAAAGCTATCCGATTTGCGAAACCGACATGAATGATCATTACGAAGCAGCCGCATTTTCTGACAGTTTTTTTCCGATGACCGCGTTTGATGAAACAGGTATAGTCGGGCATCTGATCATGAGGTTTACAGATACGGAAAAGCGGATACTCCGATTTGGGTTTATCATCGTTGATGACAGCAAAAGAGGCCAGGGTTATGGAAAAGAGATGCTCAAGTTATCTTTGCAATATGCGTTTGACATATTAAAGGTAGACAAGGTCACGCTTGGCGTCTTTGAGAACAATAAAAACGCATATTATTGCTATCAATCGGCGGGCTTTCAAGATGTGGTTTTGGAAACGGCGGAAAGTTATCATATTTTTGATGATGACTGGAAATGTCTGGAGTTAGAGATCGAACGATAAATTGCATATTTTCATCATCCGGTTCTGGAATCCGTTCCAGGGCCGGATTTTTTGTATTGATTGAATTGTATTCTGTTGAGGCGGTGGATCAGGTCTTGACAGGGGATGGACGGAATGCTATAATAAACATAGAAGAGTACTTAATGATTTTAAGTATTGCCGGAGGTGACAGAAATTGAATAAAGAGATGTTGAAAGGGACGGTAGACCTTTTGATTTTGAGCGTTTTAAAGGGACGTGACAGCTATGGATATGAGATATCCAAGATTATCAAGACCCGATCGGGCGATTTTGAAATCCTGGAGGCGACATTGTACCTGTCGCTGAAGCGGCTGGAAAAGCAGCAGCTGATTCAGTCGTATTGGGGAAATGAGACGGAAGGCGGAAGACGGAAATATTACCGGATTACCGATAGTGGAATGGCTCAATATACCCAGTTGTCGTCTGACTGGAAACAGACAGTTGAGCTTGTTGGCAGGTTTATTGAACAGGAAGAATGATGGGAGGAACAAAATGATGAAGAAGCTGTTTGATATCCGGCAGGTCAGATATCCGTGGCTGTTGGTGTTTTCGATGGTGGCGTTTGTTGGTGCGCTGTATATCAACAGGAGCTGTCCGGCGGAGTTTGACCGGGTAGGGGTACTGGTATACGGCGGGGTATTTCTGATTGCGCTTTTGTGGGGGATACTCAATTACGCTGCCCACTTGCAGCGGAGCGCGGTATGCCGGAAGTTTGAGAGCGTGGAAGGGTTTGTCAGTGCATTGCCTGTCGAGAGGCAGGAGAAAGAAGAGCTTGTCCAATACCCGCATGATTATGTCAAAGACCTTGAAGAAGGCGGAAAAAGCCATCAGCAGGCGGTTGAGACGGCAATCGGTCAGTTTCAGGTCAGGGAGATCACCCGGATGGAGGGCGGTTTGATGGAGACGAAGCCGCACTATTACCTGCTGGGGTACGCGGTGATCTTTTTTGGAATCGTGCTGGCGATTGGCTGTGTCAATCTGGCGGTGGCTCTGCCGTTTTGGGTGCTGGCGGTGGAGTTTATGCTGGCCTGTTATGGGGTTGGTTTTGCCGGGCTGTTTGTGATTTACCGGTTGGCTGACATAGTCATCAGCCGAAAGTAATGGGGAAATAGCGGCCGGGCTTCAGCCTGCCGGTTCTGTACATATAAAAGAATAGATAGTTTGCACTTTATCTCCGGTTCTGGAATCTGTTCCAGGGCCGGATTTTTCTATGTCCAGTGCTGGAAAGCAGTTGGACGAAACGGGGGATGGCGGGTGGTATGATAAAAATACAAAAAAGAACATTTTTATACAGGAGGTGCAAAAATGGAATGGCTTAATTCAGTGGAACAGGTGCTCCGCAAATATGCACAGTTTGACGGGCGCAGCCGGCGGAAGGAATACTGGTATTTCATGCTGTTTTATTATTGCGTGGTATTGGGGTTTTCACTGCTGTCGATGGTATCAGTCTGGTTTATTCTGTTACAGCTTTTTACGCTGGCGATGCTGATTCCCAGCCTTGCGGTGACGGTGCGGCGGCTGCACGATATCGGCCGGAGCGGCGCATGGATACTGATTGGAGTGGTGCCGGTATTTGGTTGGGTGATTCTGGTGATCTGGCTGTGTCAGGAAGGGACGCCCGGCGACAATATGTATGGTCCCAGCCCGCTGCAAAGTCCGTCGAACAATTATGTCCCCGTGACTCCGATAAGCAGCAGGGGGCTGGCGGTGAAATGCCTGTCCGGTGTGTTGCGCGGGCAGACCTACCGGATTGGGAATGCGGGCATAGTACTGGGACGTGGGCCGAGCTGCGGCATCCGGTTCCCGGACGGGGCACCGGGAATCAGCATCCAGCATTGCCGCATTCAGATGCAGGGTTCGCGTCTGGTTCTGGTTGACATGAATTCCCGGTACGGGACCTGGATGGAAAACGGCAAAAAGCTGCCGCCCCAATATCCCGAGCTGCTGAACGTCGGAAGCAGATTTTACCTGGGTTCACAGGCCAATATGTTTCAGATTGTCTATATGTAAACCTGATGAAAAGTTTGGAGGAAACAGATTATGGCAGAGATTCAAAGAAAGATAAAGACCTGTCCGAATGGACATCCCTATGACCCCAGCCGCTTTGACAGCTGTCCATATTGCAACAGCGGCGGCTTTGCACCGACTCTGGACCCCTTTGCCCAGGATTCTGCCGGCGAAACCTTTGATCCATCCGGCTCCGGCAGTTCCTTTTCGTCAACCGTACCGCCGGACGGGGATCTGGATTCCCATCGACAGGGGTATGAACGCTTTACACCGACCGTCATTCCCGAAGTCCGATATTCCGGGCGGATGCAGGAGACCCAGTCGGTTGACCCGGCGACGCCGGCCGGGGCGCCTTCTCCGGTTGTCGGCTGGCTGGTCGCGCTGGATGGGCCCTGCCGGGGGACCGACTACCGGATCCGTATCGGTTACAATTACATTGGCAGAACCAGCGGCGATATCTGTATCCACGGAGACGCGACCATCTCTTCCGAGCGGGATTCCAGCGTCACCTATGTCCCACAGACCCGCGGTTTTTACATTGCACACGAGCTGGGCAAAAATCCGCTGCTGCTCAACGGCCGGCCGGTTATCCGGGAGGCGGAGCTGAAAAATCATGACCGTATCACGATCGGCAGTACCAACCTGATTTTTGTTGCGCTGTCGGGTGAAGATTTTGACTGGAGTGAAGGTTAAGCATGGGATGGATAGAATCCTTCCGGCTGATGGAAGCCGGCGCCGGTACCGGAAAACCGCTGTCAGTTCTGTTTAGCCAGCCATGGGTTCTGGTTGCCGTTTTGGGAACGCTGGCATTGCTGCTGGGGGTGGTGAGCGTGCTGTTGCTGCTGTCCGGCCGCAGAAGACGCAGCGGGATGCGGACCCAACAGGGGACGGAACGGCCAGCATCTGCCTGTCCGGCCGGAAGCATTCAGATCGGCAAGGTACACGGCCAGGGTGCCCGCAGCTACCAACAGGACAGCTTCGGCATCTCAGCCCCTGAGCTGTTTTCAGAAAATGGGCTGCTTGCGGTAGTTGCCGACGGGATGGGTGGCTTGCAGGACGGTGACCGGCTGAGTACGGCGGTAGTCGAGACAGTCCTGGACGGGTTCAGTTATTCGCAGGGTCAGGGTACACCCGAGCAGGTGCTGCTGACCCTGACCCAGTGGAGCGTCCGGGAGGTAAACCGGATGCTGGGGCCGGACCGGTACCGCAGCGGCGGCACGACGATGGCAATGGGAATGATACGCGGCGGATATTTTGCCTGGGCCAGCGTCGGGGACAGCCGGATCAGCCTGTATCGGGGCGGCCAGCTGATTCAGCTCAACCGGGAACATGACCTCAAACAGAAGCTGGCTGTCCAGGCGGTGAATGGAGAAATTCCGCTGCAGGAGGTATATACCGACAAACGGCGGGACGCACTGGTCAGCTTTGTCGGGATGGGGCCGCTCGATCAGATCGACCTGCCGTCCACCCCGCTCAAACTGCTGCCGGGGGATCAGCTGATCATCATGACCGACGGCGTATACAACGCACTGGAAGAGGGGGAGATCTGCCAGGCACTGTCCAAAGGTGTGGAGCAGGCAGCCGGTGCGCTGGAACAGGCCATTCAGGAAAAAGGCTATCCCGATCAGGATAATTATACAGCGGTTATCCTGTCTTTTGAGACAGACAACCGCCCGGCGGGGCGCAGATCAGCAAGGCGCAAACGTGAAAGGAGCGAAAAAAGGTGATCAATACCTTCAGCTATTCGGATATTGGCGGACGGCCATACAATGAAGATGCCGTCGCAATCAGACAGACAGACAATGACCAGCTGCTGGCAGTCCTTGCGGACGGCCTGGGCGGGCATGGCGGCGGAGAGATTGCCTCTGCCCTTGCGGTCAAAACGATCAGCGGCGGATGGGAGGGGGCTTCCTCGCCCGCGGTGCTGTCGGAACTGATCTTGCAGGCGCACCGGGAGATACTCGCCCATCAGACACCATCCTGCCGGATGCGGTCAACGGTTGTTGCGCTGTCGGTTGCGGTGGGGCATGCCGACTGGGCGTACGCGGGGGACTCGCGGCTGTATCAGTTTTGCGACGGGAAGCTGATCCGTCAGACACGGGATCACAGTGCTTCGCAGGTAGCGGTGCTGATCGGAGAGATCACGCCCGATCAGATTCGGTTTCATAAGGACCGGAGCCGGATATTCCGTGCGCTTGGACAGGACGGCGGATTGAATGTCGATACAGGAAGCACGGCACTCCAGCCGGGGAAACACGCCTTTTTGCTTTGCAGCGACGGATTTTGGGAGTATGTATATGAGGATGAGATGATTCAAACACTTAGGCAGTCGGCATCCCCTGAAGAATGGGTCGGCCGGATGCGTGAAATCCTTCGTCGGCGGGGGCCGGAGAACAACGACAACAATACGGCGGCGGCTGTTTGGCTCACCGTAGATGAGAGGAGCAAAATAGGATGAAAAATAAGCGGATGAAACTACTGGCGGTTATGCTGTCGGCCATCCTGATGGTATGCCTTGCCCTGACCGGCTGCGCGGAGCAGAAAACCGGTGTCAGCAGTGCACAGGATGCGAAAAACGGAGTCGCGCAGATTGCCTGTACCATCTGCCTTGAAGACGGCAGTCTGGTTACCGGAAGTACCGGAAGCGGCTTTTTTATCGGAAAAGATGGTGAAGACCCGGAATACCTGATCACCAATCACCATGTAGTTGAAGATTATCTGATCGCTGGTTCAGGTGAATGGACGACCCTGAGTGACGGTGAGATTGAGGTTACAGTGAAAGCGTACGTTGACGTCTATTTTGACCGCAACGATTATATCGAAGCCAATGTCGTCAGCTATAATGAAACAGCGGATATTGCGATCCTGCGTCTGAACCAGACGACCGACCAGAGGGTGGCACTGGCTTTGACCGAGCCAACCGAAGATATGATCGGTTCGGCCGTCTACTGTATTGGTTTCCCGGGATTGTCGGACAATACCTTGATGGATGCAGCCACCCAGAGTGGTTTGAGTGATATGACCGTCACCAGCGGAACCATCAGCCGGCTTTTAACTACATCCGGTTCTGGCATCCGCAGGATACAGACCGACGCGGTCATCCAGCATGGCAATTCCGGCGGCCCGATGGTGAATGAGAAGGGCGAGGTGCTTGGGGTCAACTCCTGGACGGTTATCGACAATGAGACGCAGGAACGCAACTATTATGCCTGCAACATTTCAGAAGCGATCCTGCTGCTGAATCAGAACAGCATTCCCTACACGATGGCGGGAGAAAAACAGACGACCGGTCTGCTGCCGTTTATCCTGGCGGGTGCTGGTGTCATAATGGTAGTTGGAATCATTCTGATTGCCGTAATGACTGGCCGCCGTCCCAAGGCTGTCCCGGTCCCAGAACCGCCGGCCCCGCAGCCCCAGCCGGTTGTCCAGCCTGCTGCAAACCCGGAGGATTCCGGCTACCGGCTGCAATGCACATCTGGCGCGCTGTCCGGGCAGCGTTTTATGATCAGACAGAATAACCCGCTGGTCCTGGGTCGCAACAGCGAGCTGTGCAATGTTGTCTTCCCCAATACGCCGGGCATCAGCGGAAAGCATTGCGCTGTCTGGTGTAAGCATGGTAAAATATATGTACAGGATATGGGTTCTACCCACGGCACCTACATTCTGCCCGGAACCCGGCTTCCGTCCAACCAGGCGATGGAAGTCAAGGCCGGGGAGGGGTTCTATCTCGGTTCCCCCCAGGAGAGTTTTGTCATCGCTGAAAGGCGGGGATGCTGACAATGGACAAACAAGCTGCAATGGAAGTCTGTCTTCCATCTGGAACGGTTGTCCGCGGTCCGCGCCACAGTTTTATCCTGGAAGAGCTGCTCGGAAAGGGCGGTTTTGGGATCACCTACCGCGGACGGGAGGTAGTCACTGGCCAGGCAGTGGCGGTCAAGGAATACTTTCCCAACCGCTGCCAGCCCTGCCGGATGCAGGACGGGAACATTGTTCCGCCAAGCCAGAACGAGTATGCGTATGAATGCGGGAAAAAGAGTTTTCTGAATGAAGCGGCGATGCTTCGTGCGCTGGAGGATATCCCGTCGGTCGTACGGATCCTGGACTTTTTTCCCGCCAACGGGACAGCTTATATGGTGATGGAATACCTGGACGGGACCACCCTCCGGCAGATTGTGGAGCGCAACGGCCCCCTTGATATCAATTCTTTCCGGCCCCAGCTGGCCACCCTGATGCGGGACATCTGCCTGATCCATGAACGCGGGGTATTGCACCGGGATATCGCGCCGGACAATATCATGTGGATGCCGGACGGAGGGCTGAAACTGCTGGATTTTGGTTCTGCCCGCGCGATGGAGGACGGGCGGTCGATGACGGTACAGCTCAAGCCGGGATTTGCGCCGCTGGAGCAGTACCAGACCAGGGGACAGGGGGATTATACCGACCTGTACGCCCTGTGTGCGACCATCTATTATTGTGTGACCGGTCTGGTACCGGTCGCGGCACCCGAACGGGTTTTTGCACTCGGTAACGACAATATCGACCCGCTGATCTGGCCGCGAGTAGCCGGTGTT
>DCTE01000054.1:8849-9053 GCA_002329405.1 Ruminococcaceae bacterium UBA1448
CGACTGGGAAGCGCTGCTGATGTGGGGGCTGGAATTGGCCCCAAAAGCGCGCCCCCGGAAGGTGCAGGATTGGCTGGAGCGGGCGGAAGCACTTGCAGACTGGGCAGAACCGAAGCCTGAACCAGAACCAGAATCGAGGCTGCGGTGACTCATCATTGGTCTGTGCTGTGCGGCGGCGATATCTGTCTTCATCTGGCTGGTACA
>DCTE01000035.1 GCA_002329405.1 Ruminococcaceae bacterium UBA1448
ACTGCCCCGGAAAGCGGAGCAAATCCCTGCGTCGGGGACAACATTTTTACATACGCGCTGGACATCAGCGATAACATCTTTGCTCCCGCGAAGATCAAGTTCGGAATGACCATGGCAAATGTTTTAGAGATACTGGACCTGACCGAAGCGGATATCAATACCAGCTTGGGAGAAGACAACCCCCGTGTCATCCGTACCATTTCGGTCACCGGCCTGTCCGACCAGGTTATCGAGATGATCAGCTTTGCCAGCGACCAGGCCGCCGTAGTCGAATACATGATTGCCGTCGATGAATCAGATTATGAAGCTGCCTGCCAGCTGCTGGGCGAACAGTCCGCGGCTGCCATTCCTGAAGAGCTGATGCTGAGCGCTGAAAATGGCGTCTCCTCCGGGCAGAATACCCTCTGGGAGGATGCAGAAAAAAATACCTTCTCCATTTCCTTCCCGGAAACAGGTGATTCCCAGCCACGTGTAATCAGCATAACCCTTGGTGTCGTAAAACCTGATATGCTGGAATATCAGCAATAAATCCGCTGCCAAACAGGCTCTTCTATCAGGGAGGGCACGTTTTGATTTACAGTCAGAGCTTGAACCGAGGCGGCAAATCTGGTATTGACATGATCAATAATAAGTGATATAATAGAAGCATAATAATAATCAGGCATCGCTGGTAAAGAGGTGAAACGACAGATGAAAAAAGGGATTCTCATTCCAATCGGGATCTATCTGCTGACAGCATTATTGATTTTTGTCAGCTGTGCCGTTTTGTACCATAACCGCATCCCATCGACTGTTCCAGACGATACCGGCATCCAGCTAGCGATGGAATACGGCGAAGTGACTGAGCTGGACGGGGTGAAAACCTACGATTATTCCACTGCGGACGAACGGTATATCATCACAGCGAATGAGCAGGGAGAAAAAAGCCTGTTTTATACCGATCACCAGAGCGATATCGGGGTTTTGATGGTAAACGGTGAGGTTGTCGAATGGGTCGATCTGCGTACCATGCGGGCAGGTACACAATATACCCATCTGTCAGATACCGCAATCCTGCTGGTACTGAGTATCCTTGTTTTCGGAGAGGTTTTCATTCTTTTTGCATATCTACGCCACCTGAAGGTATGAGTTTTCTCACACATGGGCTTCCCAATCATTTGGGAAGCCCGTTTTTTGTACCAGGAACGAGTTTTTGAAAATCGGTCAGACGCTTGAACCAAGGTGGCAAATCCTGTATAATGGAAGCTATGCACAGACTGCGCAAGAAAGGGGTTACGCTATGCTGAAATTCATCACCGGTGCTGCCGGAACCGGAAAATCCACCCGTCTGCGGGAGGAAATCACCGCGCTCGCAGAAAAGGAAAAACGGGTTCTCTGCCTGGTACCGGAACAGTATTCCTTTGAGACCGAACGGGTGCTCTATCCGACCGGTGCCGAGGTGTACAGCATGGAACGGCTGGCGGACGCGGTTTTCAGAAGCTGCGGCGGACTGGCGGGCGAATATGCCGGGGAAACTTTCCAGCTGCTGCTGATGCGCCAGCTGCTGGCCGACCTCAAGGGGACGCTGACGGCGTTTGAAAAGACCGCTGGACGGCCGGATTTTGCCGCCGGGATGCTGCGGACGCTGACCGAACTGAAACGGGCCGGACTGACCCCGCCCGACCTGATGGAAGCCGCGCAGGCACTGCACAGCGGCGGCAATGCCCCCGGCGGGCTGTTGGAACTGAAACTAAATGACCTTGCGCTGATCATGGAAGGATACAACGCCGAACTTTCCCGCAGTTACCTTGACCCGACTGAGCGGCTGACACGGGCCGCCAAAAAAATCCGCGAACACGGATTTTTCGCTGGGACGAGCGTCTTTGTCGACGAGTACAAGAGCTTTACCGCGGTGCAGATGGAGATATTGTCGCTTGCGATCGCACAGGCGGACGATGTGACGGTATCCCTCTGCATCGACCCGGCGCGCACCGGCAGCGGCATCTTTGAAGGGCTGCTCGCGACCCGCCGCGCCCTCAAATCGGCGGCTGCAAAGGCGGGCGTACCGGTGACCGAAGAACAGCTGACCGAACCAAAACGGTTCCGTTCCCCATCAATCGCCCATTTCGGCGAGGGGCTGTTTGCGGCAGCGCCCAAAGAATACCCCGCCAACCCGCGGGAGATACGCTGTTACCGGCTGGACAATGCGTTTGACGAAGCGTCGTTCGCGGCGGCTGAGATTCGGCGGCTGGTGCGGGAGGAAGGCTACCGGTATGAGGATATCGCGCTGCTGGCCCGGGATATGGGGTCACGCGCAGCGTCAATCGAGGCGGCGTTTGACCGGTACGGGGTGCCGCTGACACGGTTTGTCCGGCGGCTGCTGATGCTGATGCTGCGGCCGCTCGACCGGGAGGAAGGGCTGATGCTGCTCAAATGCGGCATCCTGCACCCCATTCCCACCGGTGACACGGACGAGCCCGCATACAATATGCAGGAGGATATCTCGGCATTTGAACAGTACACCTATGTCTGGGACCTGACCGGCTATTCATTGCGCAAACCGTTTACCCGCAACCCTTCCGGCTTTTCCGAACGGGAGATGAGCGACCGCGACCGGGAAAAGCTGGCGGGGGCCGAACGGATGCGGAAACTGCTGGTCGGGGTGTACGACGACTTCAGAGCAGCATATGAACAATTCGGGATTTCCCGGGGAATATACCAGCTGCTGATTCAGTACGGTGCCGACAAACATTTGCAGGCTGAGTGCGACCAGCTGCTGGAAGATGGGCTGGAGCTGGACGCCGAAAACCTGCGGCTTTCCTGGGACTGCCTGATGGGATTTCTGGATGCCGCCGAGACACTGCGCAGGGTACGGGATGAGAGCGGCGAGGAGATCGGGCTTGCGGGATTTCTGGAGCTGTTTACGTCGGTTGCGGCAGCTACCCCACTCATCACCCGCCCGCAGACATTGGACAGCGTGCTGGCGGGCGACCCGGCGACAGTGCGGACCGGTGAAAAGAAATGCCTGCTGATACTGGGCTGCAATGAGGGAACCTTTCCCCGCCAGCCGGAATCGGACGGGATGCTGACCAGTGCCGACCGGGAAAAGCTGGTGCTGGCAGGACTGCCGGTGCAGGGACGGGCGGAGGAAAAGCTGTGCGACGAACGGTTCGCCGTCTATAAAGCAATCACCACCCCGTCTGAACAGCTGATTTTAACCTATGCGGCGGCAGACGTCAGCGGCGGCGAGCTTTCCCCCTCGGAGGTCATCCTCTCGCTGCAATCGGTCTTCCCTGACCTTTCCATTACCCAGGGCGGCAGCATCGACCCGTTGTTTTACTGCGACAGCCCGTCAACCGCCTTTTTGCAGGCGGCACGCCTGCCGGACGGAGCTACCCGCCGGACGCTGGAAAAGCTGCTGGAAAAGCGGGAAGGCTGGAAAGAACGTCTTCGGCGGCTGGATCAGAAAGCAGATAAAGAGGATTTGCAGCTGCACTCCCCCGAGTTGTCGCAGATGCTGTTTGCACCGGTGACGCGGCCGGACGGACAGGCGCAAATGACCCTTTCCCCCTCCCAGATTGAACAGTACTACAGCTGTCCGTTTGCCTATTTCTGCCGGTACGGGCTGGGGGTCCGCAGCCCGGCCAAAGCGGAATTAAACCCGCTGGCACGCGGGAGCATCATCCATTTTCTGTTACAGGGTGCCCTTTCGCGGGAGGATTTCCAGCAGCTGGATGCAGACGGAATCGCAAAGCTGACGATGTCGCTGCTGGCGGAGTATCTGGACAGAGCACTGGGCGGCGCGGAGGAAAAGAGCGGGAAATTCCTGTACTATTTTTACCGGCTCAATGATACCGTCACAGCCCTGCTGACCGCATTGCAGCAGGAGTTAATCCAGACCGAATTCACCGTCTGCGGGCTGGAAGAAGCGATTGCAGCGGGCGGGAAAATCCGTCCGCTGACGGTCAAAGGCGACGGGCTGACGGTAGAAGTGACCGGAAAGGTCGACCGGATTGACCAGGCGGTACTGGATGGCGAAGAATACATCCGAGTCATCGACTACAAAACCGGTAACCGTAAATTCAAGCTGGAAGATGCTGAACGTGGGTTAAATTTGCAGATGCTGCTCTACCTGTTTGCAGCGGAAAAAGCCGGAGCGTTTGCCGGGTCGACACCTGCTGGGATTCTGTATATGCCGGCGGGCGCGAAAACGCCTGAATTCGGACGGGACGAGGGCGGCAGTGAAAAAATCCGTCAGCTGTATCGGATGAATGGGCTGGTGCTGGACGAAGAGCGGGTACTGCGGGCGATGGAGCGGGACGGCGCAGGCAGTTTTATTGTCCCGCCGGGGCGGAGCAACACCGGACGCATCAGCCGGGAGGAATTGGAATCCCTGCGGGAGAAAGCGGAAGAACTGGTACGGGAGATGGGCGCAGGGCTGATAGAGGGCAAAATTGCCCCGAAACCGCAAGGGTATGGAACCACCCTCCCCTGCACCTGGTGCGAATATAAAGCGGCCTGTAATCGCTGACTTGATGCCGATGCTCTACCACGCCCTAACTGCTCAGCAAGCGGGGAGCCCCCGCGGGCTTGTTCGCGTTGGTCGCTCACGAAGCGCATACATGCGCTACCGATTCGCTCGGTTGTGAAAATAACAGCCATAGCGAACGCGCCGGGTGGCGTGTCGCCACGGACTTGATCGCGATGGTCGGCCACGAAGCGCATACATGCGCTACCGATGGCCTCGATTGTGAAAATAACAGCCATAGCGAACGCGCCGGGTAGGCAGTTGATAACGGGAAGCACTTTTTGACGGAAGTAATAATTTAAAAGT
>DCTE01000131.1 GCA_002329405.1 Ruminococcaceae bacterium UBA1448
GATTTTGAGTGGTGGGCAGTAACGCGCAAACAGTTGTGCAGCTTTTGTGCCGTTGAAAAAGACCGCCTGGATCTTTGAATCAGCAACCAACGGTATGATCTGATTAATCACCGGATTGCGGATGGATGCGTCGGATGCGCCTTTGATCTCGCAGCTGTCCAGTACATCCCACAAAGCGATCCGATTGCCGGTCAGCAGTGCTTTTTTCTCTTCGACAGTGTGCGGGACATTCTGACCGAGCAGATCAGCTATCATTGGCCAGAAACGATTCCGGGGATGACCATAGTAAAATCCGCTTTCAAACGAAAGGGGCGAAGGGTAGCTCCCCAGGATCAGGATACGGGAATCCGGCCGGATCAGCGGGGCAAAACAGTGCATATTGTTCATCCTTTCGGCAAGAGTTTGATTTATTTACAGTATAACACACCTGGATAATGGTTGCAATCTGTTCAGACCCGCCAATTTTGCACACGGGTGATTGACGTAGCGGACAGATCGGGGNNACGGATCAACCTGAACAGAGAAAGATGAGAGGAAGGCAACTGCTATGAAATATAATCTGCTGGCGCTTGACATCGACGGTACCCTTACCAATTCACAGAAAAAAATAACGCCTGCAACTTATCAGGCACTGATGGAGGCACAGAAAAAGGGACTGCGGCTGATTCTCGCCTCCGGCCGTCCAACAGATGGCGTCCGTCCGCTTGCACGGGAACTGGAGATGGAAAAATACGGCGGTTTTATCCTGTCGTATAACGGTGCGCGGGTGATCGACCTGTCAAATGAACAGATCGTCTATGAAAAGACGCTGGCACCTGAGATTATCCCGGTCATCGGAAACCTTGCGCATCAGTATAAAATTGGCGTATTGACCTATGTAGACGGTGCGGTCATTACGGAGACGCCGGAAGACCCGTACATCCAGCTGGAAGCCAAAATCAACGGACTGCCTTTGCGGGCAGTTGAGGACTTTGCCGCTGCCGTCACTGAAAAGGAGCCCAAATGCCTGATGACTGGTGATGGGGATTATATGGGCAGGATTGAACCGGAAATTGCCGCGGCTCTTGGAAACCTGAGCGTTTATCGTTCAGAAGCGTATTTTATCGAGATTATGCCCGAAAACATAGACAAGGCTGTTTCTCTTGGAAAGCTGTGCGAATATGTTGGGGTGCCGAAGGAAAAACTCGCTGCTTGTGGTGACGGATATAATGATATTCCGATGATTCAGTACGCCGGTCTGGGCATTGCGATGGCGAATGCCAAAGATCCGGTCAGAGAGGCGGCAGATGTGATTACATTGTCAAACGATGAGGATGGAATTGCCGCAGCTCTGGAAAAGTATTTTGAACTGTAAATAATAGTTGGACAGAAAGCTGGGAACCGTTGTAATAATGGCTCCCAGCTTTTCCCTGTATGGCTCTCTGAAAAAAGCGCATACTTATTTTGCAGCGTAAGGAGGTGCCTATGTACAGAGGAAAGGTAGTTATCGCAGGTGTCGATACTTCACGTCTGCCGGTGATGCGGGAAGAGGAAAAGACCCGCCTGCTCCATCAGATGCGGGACGGGACCCCACAGCAGAAAAAGATCGCCCGTGACCGTCTGGTCAGCGGAAATCTCAGGCTGGTACTCAGNNCAAGAGAAGAACTTATAAACGGCAATCTGAGATTAGTCCTCAGCGTACTTCAGAAATTCACAGGGCGGAGCGACTCCCCCGACGATCTTTTTCAGGTGGGAGTTATCGGTCTTATCAAGGCGATAGACAATTTCGACACATCATTAGACGTAAAATTTTCGACCTATGCTGTGCCGATGATCATTGGAGAGGTACGGCGTTTTCTGCGTGATTATTCGCCGGTTCGGGTCAGCCGGTCGCTGAAAGATCTGGCCTACCAGTCGATGCAGGCGAAAGAACGGTTGACCAGTTCACTTGGCAGGGAACCGACGATTATTGAATTGTCTGATGCTCTGCGTCTGCCCAAGAGTGAGGTTGTGCTGGCACTGGAATCAATCGTCGATCCGGTTTCCCTGTATGAACCGGTTTACTCTGATGGTGGGGAGCCGATCTGCGTAATGGATCAGATTGCAGGCGGTAGTGATGATGGCGACTGGATTGATGAAATGACCATTCGGGATGCACTCAGCGGATTGTCTGAGCGGGAAAAACGGATTATTGGGATGCGCTTTTTTGAAGGCAAGACCCAGACGGAAGTCTCCAGCGCAATCGGGATTTCCCAGGCGCAGGTTTCCCGGCTGGAAAAAGGCGCGCTCCATAAAGTGCAGGCAAGTCTGCAAGGATAAAACAAACGACCCGCTGCTTCAAGGGCGGGTCGCTGCATCAATTATTCAAATATTCAGCGGCTGAACTGACGGATATTATCCCGGACCGCGGACAAAAACCGCTGTTCATAACCGTTTAAGACATGTCCAATCGGATAAACGACGACGTCACGGCAGATATTAACCCGGGTCAAACAGGGAATCTGAACCAGCTGCTGCTGATCAAGGATTGTCTGCGGAATGGGAGAAGCCCACATAAAGCTGGATGGGATATTTTTCAGCAACTCAAACTGGCTGCCACGTTCATAAACATAAATCCGTTTAGCTGGTTTGGGCATCCGTGCCTGTGGGGAAAATTCAGAGAGCGCAATCGGTGATTCCCGATTGTCTCCCTGGACAATCTCAATATAGCCGGAAAGCATATGATAGGGGATTTCTTTCAGGCCGGCAAGCGGATGATCTCTGGACATCAGAATTTTCATTTCATATTCCCACAGCAGTTCAGAATGCAGCTTATGGTTGGCAATTGAAGAGACAAAATATTTCTCATTCATCAGCTGATAACGGATAATCCCGATATCCAGTTCTTCTTCAGCGAAAGAACGGAGAATTCCCAGCGGATCATTTTCATGATATTCAATTGATAACTGTTCTTCATCGGTCAGACTGCTGACAAACCGGGTGAACGCGTCGCCGATATAAGTAGCACGGGGAACGCCGATCCGCATTTCCAGCCGGCCGTTCTGATAAGAATGATACAGCGTTTCCAGTTCGTCGATCTGGGAAAGAATCGTCGAAGCATATGCCAGAAATTCAGCGCCCTTGCGGGTTACTTCGACCCCTTTGGCAGTCCGGTTAAAGATGGTGATTCCGATATCCTGTTCCAGCTGTCGGATAGCCTTACTGAGGTTTGGCTGTCCCATATACAGATTCTGTGCGGCACGGGTGATCGAGCCTGTTTTTTCAACTTCAACTGCATAGCGCAGATACTGGNNCGTGGCATCAATTGCAATTTCTGCTGATTCAAGCCTATAAAATTTATTATACACATCAAACACTATTTTTTCAACCGCTTTACATCAGTTTTTATATGTCACTTGCCTGCCTCCCTGTCTGTATGGTATACTGTATCCAGAAAGGAAGGGATTGCATCATGTGGACAACCATCTATTCCGGCAGCAGTGAAAAAGTTCAGCGTCAGATCGCAGTTATTTTGCATCAGTCTGGTATTCCGTATCGGCTTTCAGGCGCGGGCGTGCTGCTGGGCAAAGAACATGTCCGTTACCGTGTGCGGGTGCAGCGGGCAGACGTTGCTCTGGCAGTTTTGCAGCTGAAAAAACATCAGAGACAGCCGTCAGGGGATGTTTCCAACGATAAACCGCCTTCAGTCCGATGAAGGGATAAGCCGGAACCAGTTCTTTTTACATTCGATCAGCCCGTCTGACCGCATTTTGCTGATTTCGGCGGAAAGTGCGCTCCTTTCAACGCCTAGAAAATCGGCCAGACCCTGCCGGTCGTAAGGAATGCAAAATTCGTCGTTTCCGGCAGATTTTGCTTCCTGCAAAAGATAACGCATCAGTTTTTCACGGGTTGAACGACAGGAGAGAATCTCCAGTTTCTGGCTGAGCAACAGGTTTTTTTGTGCAACAATCTGCAACAGATTAAAGATTATTTTATTGTGAAAGGTACAACTGTTTTTGCACAGCGTCAATACCTTCCGGCAGTCTGCCAGCATGATTTCACCATCGGTGGCTGCGATGACGCCGACGAGCATTTCTGTACCTGCACAGGCGAATGCCTCGCCGAACAGTTGGGAAGGTTCTGCACGGCCGATGATCGAACGGTTGCCGAAGTAGTCTTCCCGGATAATCTGTACCCAGCCGGACAGTACGATACCGATTTCCGCCGCCTGCTGCCCCTCTTGAAAAATCAGCTGGCCACGGGAAACATGGATCACACGTGCCTGCAAACAGTTGAGAACTGCGTACAGCTCCTCCCGACTGATATCAGTAAACAATGGACAGCTTTGCAGTATTTTCAGCTGTTGTGCGTCCATCCGATCACCTCCAAAATCAATTTTAACATATTTTTCAGCCGACAACAGGTTTTTCCAGCCTTTTGCCGGCTTTTTTGTTGGATTTCCAACATACATTTTTGTTTCAGTATAGTAAAATATGTCCAGAAAGTCAAGCCCGGCTAAAACACCGCAACAAGGTTAACAGCCATTCATGGAAAGGAAGATCAGAATGAAACGCAGAATCATTCATATCAACGAGGAAAAATGCAACGGCTGCGGAGCTTGTGCCGCCGCCTGCCATGAAAATGCGATTGTGATGGAAAATGGAAAAGCGCGTCTGGCACGGGAGGATTATTGTGACGGTCTGGGAGATTGCCTGCCGGCCTGCCCGACCGGTGCGATCACCTTTGAAGAGCGGGAAGCGGCAGCATATGATGAAGCCGCCGTTCTTGCGGCAAAACAGCAGGCAGCTGCACAGGCTTTGCCTGTTCACCAGGGCGGTTGTCCCGGTTCCCGTCTGCAAACTATTGCTCCACGCCAAGCAGCAGAAACTCCAGCCTCGGCAAGACCCAGCTGTCTTTCTCAATGGCCGGTTCAGATCAAGCTGGCTCCGGTCAATGCGCCCTGGTTTGACGGGGCGAATCTCCTGATCGCAGCCGACTGTACCGCTTATGCTTACGGTGATTTTCACGAACAGTTCATCCGTGGCCGGGTAACGCTGATCGGATGCCCCAAGCTGGATGAGGGGGATTACACTGAGAAACTGACCGCAATCCTGAAAAATAACGAGATCAAGAGTCTGACTATTGTTCGGATGGAGGTTCCCTGCTGCGGAAAGATAGAAACCGCCGCCAAAAATGCACTGAAAGCAAGCGGCCGGTTTATCCCATGGCAGGTTGTTACCATCTCGACCGATGGCCGTATTCTTGACCGCTGAAAAAGTATCAATTAAATTTTTAACCAAAGGAGAATATCTATGGAAAACCAGATGTTTTGTTTTCAGTGTGAGCAGACTGGATGCGGCGGATGCACCAAATCTGCGGGAGTTTGTGGCAAATCTGCATCAACGGCGCAAAAACAGGATCAGCTGACGGGTGCCCTGATTGGACTTGCCCGCGCTGCACAAAATGCTGATCCTGACGAGTCGGCCCGGGAACTGATGCTGGAAGGGCTGTTTGCCACCATCACCAACGTTGACTTTAATGACGCTGAACTGGACCGGCTGATCGAACGGGCACATCAGGAAAAACAGAAGCTCGCACCTGACTGCACGATCTGCGGTGCACCCTGTGGACGGACGGAAGACTATGATCTGAATCAGATCTGGCAAGCTCAGGAAGATATCCGGTCGCTCAAATCGCTGATCCTTTTTGGGATACGCGGGATGGCAGCCTATGCCTGGCATGCTGCTGTGCTTGGATATACTGACCCGGAAGTGGATGCATTCTTCTATCGGGCGATGGCTATTCTGGGCGAGGACTTTGGGATGGAGGAATTGCTGCCGGTGGTAATGGAGACCGGCAAGGTCAATCTCCGCTGTATGGAACTGCTGGACAAGGCCAATACCGAAAGTTACGGCAACCCAGTACCGGTCACTGTCAGTATGACGATTGAAAAAGGCCCGTTCATCATTGTTACCGGTCACGATCTGCATGACCTGAAACTGTTGCTGGAACAGACCGAGGGAAAAGGCATCAACATCTATACCCACAGTGAGATGCTCCCTGCACACGGCTACCCCGGACTGAAAAAGTACGCCCACCTGAA
>DCTE01000038.1:0-4767 GCA_002329405.1 Ruminococcaceae bacterium UBA1448
TGCCTCCTTCGATGGACTTAAAGTTGAGATAATCGTCGACGCTGCCGGAATGGCAGAACTGGTTCCATGACCGGATAACCGGCAGGGAATCCGGCCGCGGCGGCGGGACGGGGATTTCAAACGGGATATCGGGCGGGACAGCCGGACGGGCAGAACCGGGTTGTTGCGGTGTCTGTACGGGGGCTGGCCGTTCGATGGATTTTTGTGTTGTTTCCATTTTGCACATCCTCCTGACCGCAGGAAAAAACCTGCTCAGAGGTATCATGTGCAGTTTTTGTCAGAATATACCCGTCCGCCAGTATCTGGCAGATAGAAGATAGTTTACAGTCACTCGTTGTCGTCGTAATTGAGACCGACCGATCGGATAGCGCGCTCATCATTGCGCCAGTCGCTGCGGACCTTGACCCAGGTTTTGAGGTTGATCCTGGTGTCGAGGAAGTTTTCCAGTTCGGTCCGGGCGTCGGTCGAGATTTTTTTCAGCATCTGGCCGCCCTTGCCGATGATCATACCCTTGTGGCTGTCCCGTTCGCAGTAGATGGTTGCTTCGATGTCGAGGATATCGGGGTTGTTTTCCCGTTCCCGCATCTTTTCGATGACGACAGCGGTGCCGTGGGGGACTTCATCCCGCATATTGCGCAGGATTTTTTCCCGGATGACCTCGGCGGCGATGGTGCGTTCCGGCTGGTCGGTCAGGGTGTCCTCGGGGAAGTAGAAGGGGCCTTCGGGGCAGTTTTTCTTCAGCTCGTCCAGTACCAGACTGACCCCATTGTTGCCGGTGACCGAAACGGGCACGACGGCGGTAAAGGGGAACAGTGCGCTCACCTCGGCGATCCGCTGGAGAATCTGTTCCTTTTCGATCAGGTCGATTTTGTTGACAACCAAGATAACCGGCAGCCTGCGGGCCTTGAAGGTCTCGATCAGTTCCAGTTCCTGCTCATTCATTGCCCCCATCGGTTCGACAAGAAAGAGGACGAGGTCAACCTCACCAATGCTGTTTTTGACAACATTGTTCATATGTCCCGACAGCTTGGTTTTCGGCTTGTGGAAACCAGGCGTGTCCAGAAAGCAGAGCTGGGTATCTCCGTCGGTCAGCACCCCAAGGATACGGGTACGGGTGGTCTGGGGTTTGGAGGAAACGATCGCGATTTTTTCGCCCAGCAGCGCGTTCATCAGCGAAGATTTCCCGACATTGGGCTTGCCGACGATAGCGACAAACCCGGATTTGGTAGCAGTATGATTCATGAAAGTAACCCTTTCGTAAAGACAAGATGATATATGTGGTCAATGGGGCTGGTAAAAAAAGGTGAACCAAAGTCCCCCCGCAGCGAGCACCGCAAAAACCGGCAGCCGCCAGCTGGTCACAATCAGCAGGAGGGTGTCGGTCAGCCGGGGGAACTGTAAAAAAAGCAGGCATCCGATCACAGCGGCCGTAACCGCACCCGCCAGTACCGCACCGGCGGCGATATCCTTTGCCATACCGGCGAGCGGATGGAAACCGGGGGAAACCAGGTCGGTCAGCCGTTCGACAGCGGTGTTGATCGCTTCCAGCGCAACAACCAGCCCAATCGCAAAAAAAAGCAACCCGAACTCTGCCCGTTCCAGCCCGTAAACAAGCGAAAAGGCGGTCACCAGTACCGCCGCACTCAGATGGAAGCGCATATTTCGCTCGGATATACAGACTTTCAGACCGCGCACTGCGTACAGGAAGCTTTTGAAAAAGGCGGCAGGCCCTGCTGCCGCGCGCTTTTTATCAGATTCCTTCATCATCCATCACATAGCTGGCACCTCTGGGCAGCCCCAGCATCGTCATGACCGTTTCTTCCTTTTCGCGCATATGCACAGCCTCGACCCCGCCGTTGACATGATCGTATCCCAGCAGATGGAACATCGAATGGGCGGTCAGATAACCGACCTCGCGCTGGAGGGAATGGCCGTACAGTTCAGCCTGTTCAACCGCCTTGGGCATCGAAATCACAATATCTCCCAGCAGGGCAGCCCCCGACTCATTGTGGTCATAGACGCCGTTTTCACCGAGCGGGAAGGAGAGGACGTCGGTAGCCGAGTCGATGTTGCGGTGCTGTTTGTTGAGCATTCGGATTTCGTCGTTGTCAACAAAGGTGACCGAGATTTCAGCATCCTCGGAGAAGTTTTCCAGCCTGAGGGCGGCGTTGCAGCAGCGCCGGACGAGCAGGCGGATACCGGTCGGGATTTTGACAACATTCTGACGGTTGGAGATAATTACTTTTACTTTATTCATGGCGTTTGGATTTGCCCTCCTCATAATAACGGTCGTAAGCCTTGATAATATCCTGAACCAGTTTGTGACGAACAACATCCTTTTCGCTGAAGCGGACGATGCCGATATCCTCCACATTGCGGAGGACACGGGTTGCTTCAATCAGACCGGAGACCTTGCCATCTGGCAGGTCGATCTGGGTGACGTCGCCGGTGACGACGACCTTGGAGCCAAAGCCCAGCCGCGTCAGGAACATTTTCATCTGTTCGCGGGTGGTGTTCTGCGCTTCATCCAGAATGATAAACGACTCATCCAGCGTCCGTCCGCGCATATAGGCCAGCGGGGCGACCTCAATGCTGCCGCGTTCATGCAGCCGCTGGAAGTTTTCCGCGCCAAGAAAGTCAAACAGCGCGTCATACAGCGGGCGCAGATAAGGGTCTACCTTGTTTTGCAGATCGCCCGGCAGGAAGCCCAGCTTTTCGCCAGCTTCAACCGCAGGACGGGTCAGAATGATCCGGCTGACGACACCGGCCTTAAACGCCTTGACAGCCATCGCGACGGCAAGATAGGTCTTGCCGGTACCGGCGGGGCCGACGCCGAAGGTAATCGTCTTGCGTTCAATGGTTTTGATATATCGTTTCTGGCCGACGGTCTTGGGGGAGACAGGCTTGCCTTTCTGGGTGATGCAGATGCAGTCACCGGCAAGGCTCATCGCTTCCTGCTGCTCACCGCCGGCGGCGGCGTCCAGCGCATAGCGGATGGCGACCTCATCGGGATTTTGCCCGGAGCGGATGAGCGAGAGGATATTTTCAGCAGCCGCAGCGGCAATCTCCACCGCCGCCTCATCCCCGGCGATCTTCAGACCATCCTCACGGATGCTGAGGGTGACGGGGCAATATTTCATAAAGACGGTGAGGTTTTCATCAAAACTGCCGCAGAAAACGGATATTTCATCGGTATCGCGAAACGGGATCAGCTGTTCAGCCAAGTTGGATCTTCATTCCTTTCCTGAATTTCCGGCAGCCATCGACAGAAAACAGACTGCCCTTTTAAATTACTAGTATTATACCATAAAAAAAGCATTTTGTATCTATGCTCTTTTCACAAAATTTTTCATTTGTTCTTGTATCACCAGCATCAAGTTTAACGATAAGGAGAGCTATTGAAAAAGGACAGATCATCCGGCAGAATCTGAAGTTTCTTGCGGCTGTTCTTCGTCAAACGTCACCTCGATCTTTTTTGGAGAAGCGATGTCCATTCTGCACAGATAATCGACCGTCAGCGTCGCGACCCCATCGTTTACTGTCATTTTTTCCTCCCGCGACAGGATCTCACCGTCTGCAAGGTTTTCTGTCTCCCAGGCGGTCGCCGCCTGCTGCAGCTGGGCAAGGGCTTCTTCTTCCGAAAAATTTTTTTCCGATTCGGTATAGCTTTCCCGCAGATTTTTGATCATCCCGATCGGCAGCTGCACCCCGGCGATGGTGAGCGGCTGGCGGGTGACCGTCTCTTCCCAGAGGACGTCCTGTTCATCTTCTATTTGTTCAGACGATTCCGGGCCAGAGAATAGAAAGCCGGTCAGCTGTTCAGCCGCTTTTACTGCCTGCCCGGCCGCCTTTTTCACCCCGTCGGGCAGATAGAGCGGGATTGCCTTTCCAAACAGTTCGACGCTCCATCGCACCTCTTTTTCATCCAGATATTCCCGCTCCAGCTGTTTTATATCCAGCGTAAATTCGCGGGTAAATTTGGCGTCTGCCAGCACCAGTGCGCTCGCATGGACATAGCGTGTCTTGCCGTCGGCAGATTCGGTGATCCCGGAGACGATCTGCTGACCTTTTCCGACCGTTTCCCCGACCTTGACCGACTCCTGGCCGTTGTACACCTCCAGATAAACGATGGTTCCGGTTTCAGCGGCGATGATGCTGCACGGGTCGTCCGGCAGGACGGTCGGGATCTGTGCCGCCTCATTGATCTCGATCTCGACATGGGAGCCGATCTTGTTGACGGCGCAGTAACCGACTCCGGGAATGGTTTCAAGGATATGGTCGGCGACTGCCTGCATGTCGACCGACGGCAGGAAACTGCCGATGCGCAGGCCCGCGTCTTCTGCGGCATCCAGGATGAGCGTCCTGTCTACCTGTGACAGCCCGTTGACGGTTAACGCCCAGGCAAAGCACTGGGAGAACAGCAGTGCTCCGGTCAGCACCGCCGGCCAGACGATCAGTCCCAACCGCCTGCGGTAACGGCTGAGGGTACAGGAGACGCCGTCCTTTTCCAGCACCGACAGTTCGCATCCAAGCTGCTCGGCGAGCAAGCGCGTTTGTTTATAATCTTTCTGGGGGATATACCCGAACAGCACCCCGTCGGTACTGCAAAACCGCTCAGCAGAGATTTCTTCTTCCGCACAACGGTTGATAAACCGTGCGGTGTCGCCCTCCACCCGAATGAGCAGACATCCCGGTTGATATTGAGCCATTGCGTCTTCACACCTTTCCATTTGCTGCTTTGTCCGATGTATTGCGGTTAAGTATATG
>DCTE01000038.1:4790-5300 GCA_002329405.1 Ruminococcaceae bacterium UBA1448
TCAACAGGAAGGAGGTGCGGACGATGGCGAAAAAGCGGGATGGGTTGCTTGATGAAATGAAAGTGAGCCTGACAGCGCCCTTTCAGATATGGGAAAACGGGGTCATCTACACCGAACGGTGCAGCGCGGTACTGGATATCGGAGAGGGTTACCTGCGGTTCAAATTGGGGAAAACACCCTGCACCATCTGGGGGAGCGGGCTGGAGATCTTATCCTATCAGGACAATCGTCTGCTGGCGCGGGGGGAGGTCGAACGGATTGATTTTGGATAAAGCCCGCAGGGCCGGCCGGGGAATGCTGGCGGTCATGGGATTGGGGGCAGGGGCCCTGCTGCTGATACGGTCGGAGGTCGCGGCGGAGGGGGTACGCAGCGGAACGGCGCTCTGTCTGGATACGGTGATTCCATCACTGTTTATCTTTATGGTATTTTGTGACCTGCTGGCAGGTGCGGGGACGGGAAGCCTGCTGCTTCGGCCGCTGAAGCTGCTGGCGGGGCTTTACCGGCTGCCC
>DCTE01000038.1:5307-6864 GCA_002329405.1 Ruminococcaceae bacterium UBA1448
CCGATTGGTGCGCGGATGGCGGTTGCGATGAAACGGGAGGGCAGGATTTCGGAAGAGCAGGCCGGGCGGCTGCTGACTGTCGCGTATGGTGCCAGCCCGGCGTTTATGGCGGGAGTTGGACGGTATGTCTTTGGGAGCGGGAAACTGGGATTGGCGCTGTGGGGGTGCCAGCTGGCGGCGGGGGTAGTGACCGGCGTGTTGGTTGCGCGGCTGCTGGCGCGCGGTGGTACCGTTCCAGATAATGGCTGCAAAGGAACCGAAGGGGGCAGACTGGGGGAACGTTTTGTCAGTGCGGTGGTATCGGGCGTCCGGGGTATGGGGATCATCTGTGGATTTGTCGTTGTTTTTTCGGTGGTGGGCAGTTATCTGCAACTGCTGCCGGGGGGAATCGGCCGGTGGCTGACCGCCGGGCTGGAGGTCAGTGTCGGATGCGCGGCGGCAAAAGGGCTTGCTTATCAGACAGCGATCGGGTGGATTGCAGGCTGTTGTTCACTGGGCGGGGTATCGGTCTGGCTGCAAAACGTCTGTTTTTTGCAGGGGAGCGGAATTCCGATGCGAATGTTCTGGCTCAGCCGTCTGGTGCATCTGCCGGTCAGTATCCTGCTGACGCTGATTGCCGACCGGTTTTTCGGTTTTTCCGGCTGGGCGGCGGAAGCGGTTTTTTGCAGTTTCGGGTCAGAGGCCGGCTCGGTTACTGCTGCGTCGATTGGGAGCGGAAACCTGGTTTCTTCGGTATTTTTGGTCGTTTGTTGTCTGATGCTCTTGCCAGGCGGGCGGAAAATGTGCTATAATACTTCTGATTTTACGCGGTGAACAAGCGCTGCCGGGAAGGCAACGGATAAAAAGGGGGATAGGGTACATATGGCCCTGTTTGGTAAAAAGATAGAACCGTCCTGTGCCTATTGCGAATGGGGGACGCCGGAAGAGGAAGAAAACCTGGTTTTCTGCCGCAAAAAGGGAGTGGTGTCGATCAGCTATTCNNCCTGCCGGCACTTTCAGTATGCGCCCCTGCGCCGTAAGCCGAGGACGGCGCCGCCGCTGCCCAAATACAGCCCGGAGGATTTCGAAATATGAGACAGATGACCGTTGGCGTCAACGACGCAGGCCAGCGTCTGGACAAATTCCTGCTCAAAGCGCTGCCCGCTCTGCCCAAGACGCTGATGTACAAATTCCTGCGCACCCGTCACATCAAGCTCAACGGCAAAAAGGCGGAGATCAGCACCCGCCTGTCGGAGGGGGATATTCTGACCTTTTTTATCAACGACGAGTGTTTCATCCAGGATTCTCAGCAGTTGTTTATGCAGGCACGGCCGGAGATTCAGATCGTGTACGAGGACGAAAACATTCTGCTGGTCAATAAACCGTCCGGCCTGATCGTTCATGAGGACGAGGGGGAGTCGGTCGACACGCTGATCAACCGGGTACTGCATTATCTGTATAAAAAGGGAGACTATCATCCTGAACAGGAGGCATCCTTTGCGCCTGCCCTCTGCAACCGGATTGACCGCAACACCGAAGGGATTGTCATTGTCGCCAAAAACGCCGAGGCACTGCGGC
>DCTE01000038.1:6897-7069 GCA_002329405.1 Ruminococcaceae bacterium UBA1448
TCGGGACCGGGAGCTGCACAAGTATTATCTCTGCCTGCTCAAAGGTGTTCCCACCCCGCGGGAGGCAACCCTGCGGCACTTTATGCGCAAGGATGAGCGGGAGAACAAAGCGATTGTCTATGACCATACCATCCCGGGCGGCAAGACGATGGTGACCCGCTACCGGGTACTG
>DCTE01000038.1:7088-15372 GCA_002329405.1 Ruminococcaceae bacterium UBA1448
CCGGCCGCACCCATCAGATCCGTGCCCATATGGCTTATATTGGCTGCCCGCTGGTCGGGGACGGCAAATATTCCGACAACCGCCGGGAACGTGCTCTGGGGTTTGAGAGCCAGGCACTGTGTTCTTATAAGCTGATTTTTGATTTTAAGGAGCCCTGCGCGCTGTCTTATCTGAATGGCCGGGCATTTACCGTCAAGCAGGTTTCGTTTGCAGATGATGCAACCATCCGCCGGCTGGGTGATGTACTGACCTGAGACATAAACTGCTGTTGTCCGGCATATTCTTTTCCGGGGAGGGAGAGAGATGGAGCTGCGCAGCGGGGGACTGTTTCGGAAGGACATTCTGTGCATTGAAGATGGACGCTGCCTGGGGCGTGCGGACGAACTGCTGCTCGACTACAGTACAGCCGACCCGGCCGCCCGGCCGGAAGAGCATCATCCGGCCGCAGCAGTGGTAAAGGCACTGGTGGTCCGGGGACGGCCGCGGCTGTTTGGATTGCTCGGACGGGAACCGGACCTGCTGATTGACTGGAGCGAGGTGCTGGTGATCGGAGAAGACGCAATCCTGATCCGTGGGCAGGGCCGGGAGGTCCAGAGTGGGGGCGGACTGTTTGGCGGGCATCCTTTGTCTGGACACACACTGTTTCGTACTCAATAAATAAAGAGAAAAACGGCAGACTGCGGTTTCCATCGCGGCCTGCCGTTTTTAGATTTTGTAGACAAAAGACAGTCATGTTTTTCAGATATTCCAATATTGTCCCAAATTCTGCATCATTTATCGCAGCAGTTTTTCANNCAACCGCCCGGACAGTATCTCTGTCAGCTCGGCAAAACTCGCTTTCGGGTCCTGGTCATAGCGTCCGGTCACCACTGCGTCCCCGAACACCCGCTCGGCAGTGGTATACTGGCCGACACCCCAGCCGTACACCCGCCCTGTCTTATCCTTTTTGTAGACGAACCGCCGAACCAGCAGATAGGTCTGCATCTGTAACCCGGTCAGGATTCCGTCAAATCCCTTTTCGCCATTTTTGCCGAATCCGCACGCCTTTTTGATGTCAGCCGACAGCATCTCTCCACTCTGGGCGACTGCGTCCATCACCAATTTTTCCCGCCGTTTCATCAGTCCGTCGTCATATTTTGCGTCATAATCGTACCCATCCCGCCGGTAGTTGGCCAGCAGCGGAATCAGTTCGGCCGAGACAAACCCCGCCTTCCCGTGCACCAGCTTGCCATAGCCGATGATCTGCCGTTCGGCGGCCATCTCCCGCCATTCCCATGGCCCCACGACCCCTTTCTGAAACCAGAGGGCGGCGGGGGTATGTTCTTCCAGTGAATACCCCGGTACTTCACAGCGGAAAAAGGGCAAAAACCCGATCTGCTGCACCACCATTTCCAGTTTTTCCACACAGTCAATGACCGGCAATTCCGTCATACAGTTGGTCATCCTTTCCCGAGTCGTCATCTGTCATAAAACGTCTGGCATTATTATACAACGGCCGGCCTGCCGCCACAAGAGCGGGCGAAAATTTTCCGCTTCTAACCGGACAACCCGCCACATATGATGGGGACAGAAACGAAGTCACCGAAAGGACGTGTCAGAAAATGCGGCTGGATGAATTTATCCGAAACTGTCTGCCCCCGGCAGTAGCACTGGCGGTCGAGCGGGCGGAAAGACGGACGTTATATGAGCTGAGACTGCGTGCAGACTGCCCGGTCCAGTGGATTGGCAGCGAATCCGGCTGGCTGAGCGGCAGCGGACGGCTGCTCCCAACCCCGGACGGTGCGCTGGTCACCAGCCGTGCAATGCTGGAAGAAACGCTGTTTCGGGCGACCGGACGGTCGATGCAGAGTGCCATGGACAGCATCTGCAAGGGATTTCTGCCGCTGCCGGGCGGGGGCAGGCTGGGGGTTGCCGGGACTGCATCGACGGCGGACGGGCAGGTACTGGCAGTACATACGATATCTGCACTCAGCTTTCGTTTCCCGGGCAATTTCCCCGATGCTGCCGACAGGCTGCTGGATCAGATGACGTTTCCGTCATCGCTTTTGATCGCAGGGCCGCCGATGAGCGGGAAAACAACGGTTTTACGTGCGCTGATCGGAAAACTGGCCCAGGGAATGCGGCTGGCAGTGCTGGACGAGCGGGGAGAGCTGACGCCATTGCCGGAAGGGGCGGTAAGCGCCGACCTGCTGACCGGTTATCCAAAAGCGGAGGCGATGCTGCTGGCGGTGCGGTCGCTGTCGCCCGAACTGATGATCTGCGACGAGCTTTCCCCGCAGGAAGCGGGGGCGGTGTCAGCGTCGCTGTACAGCGGTGTTCCATTGGTTGCGACGGTGCATGCCGGGAGTATTTCTGAACTGCTGCGCAGGGAATGGACCGGAAAACTTCTGCGGGAAGGTGCATTTGAAAAGGTGGTCTTGCTGGAAGGCCGGGGGAGAATGGGGGCACTGCTGGATGGATATGCTCTCGGTGCGGCTGGTGGCCGGTATCTGCCTGACCCTGTGCGGAGCGGGGGTAGGGATACGGGCATCGGAGAAGCTGGCCGGAAGGGTGCGGCGGCTGAGTGGGATGGTGCGGTTGTGCGTGCGGCTGGAAGGACTGCTGACCCAGCGGCTGCCGACCGGTGTGATTACCGGGATGCTGACCGACGAAGGGCTTTTGCCGGCGGATAAAGGCTGGGACGGCCTGGGGGCAGACAGCCCGGAGCCGGAACGCGGGATCTGCCGCCGGCTGGCGGAGATGCTCGGGCGTGGGGATGCCGGGAGCCAGTCTGCATCGGTGCGGATTGCGGCTGAACAGCTCAGGGGACTGCTGGAGAGTGCCCGGACGGAGGCAGAGGAAAAAGGAAAGCTGATGATGGCACTGGGGACACTGGCCGGGATGCTGTGTGCGGTGCTCTGTATCTGATAGATTTGAAAGGACCCGGAAAAGAAAGGAATGGTCGGCAAAGATGGATATAGATTTGATTTTCCGTATCGCAGCGATCGGCATTATTGTCGCGGTGCTGACCCAGGTGCTGATTCGTTCAGGCCGGGAAGAACAGGCGATGATGACGACGCTTGCGGGGCTGATTGTGGTACTGGGAATGCTGGTCCGGGAGATCAGCGGGCTGTTCGGGACGATTCAGCAGCTGTTCGGGCTCTACTGACAGCGTTGAAACCAAAGGAAAGGACAGGCAGATGGAACAGTTTGGTTCACTGATCGCGGCGGCGGTCGTGCTGACGGTCATCACGCTGCTTTTAAAGAATTGGAAACCGGAGTACGCGATGCTGCTTTCGACCGGCTGTATGGTACTGTTTACCGGCTGGACGGTGCTTCGGATGATCCCGATATTTTCGACAGTCGGTTCCCTTGCGGAAAATGCCGGGGTCGAGACGGTATACATCAAGATTTTGCTCCGCTGTCTCGGCATCAGCCTTCTTTCTGAGATCGGGGAGAGCCTGTGCAGGGAGGCGGGACAGCTTTCTGCCGCTTCTCAGATCAGTCTGGCAGGTAAGGTACTGATTTTAGAGAGCTGCCTTCCGGTTTACCGCAGGCTGTTGGAACTTTCGCTGTCGCTGATAGAATAGGAAGGGGGATGCTGATGTTCAGAAAACTGACAGCCTTGCTGCTGATCGCGGTGCTGGCACTGCTCGCCTTTCCGATTGTGGGACATGCGGCGGAGACAACGGATACAGCGGATGAGATGATCGAAGAGCAACTGGAAGAGAGCGGCTACTATTCCCTTTTTTCACTGCTGCCGCCCGAAGCGGAGGGGTCAATTGCCGACGGATTTGAGCCGGAGGACCTCGACTCCCTTACCCTGCCGGGGCTGCTGGAAAAGGGGTGGGAGATGGTGCGGCAGAAGGGGACGGCACCATTGCGGCTGCTGGCCTGTATGCTGGGAGTGACGGTGCTGTCGGCGCTGCTGGGCAGTTTCAGCAAAAGTCCGGCCTGCCGTCCGGTCACAACGCTGGTGCTGGCAGTGCTGCTGGCGGAAACGGTGGTCAGCGCGGTACGGAGTACAGCCGCGCTGGTCAAAGGACTTTCGGCGTTCATGCTCTCCTTTTTGCCGGTATTTGCGGCGTCTGCCGCCGCTGCCGGGAAACCTGCTTCGTCGGTCATCTGGTACGGGACGACGCTGTCGGCAATCGAGATATTTTCGGCGGCGGTGGACGGGCTGGTTGTGCCGCTGATGATGATTTTTCTGGGGCTGTCGTTTGCCGGAGTCGCGGCACCCGATCTGCACGCAGGGGCACTGATCCGGTCGGTGCGCAGTCTGGCACTGTGGATACTATCCCTCTGCCTGACCATCTTTCTGGCCCTTCTGACCATCAAAACCCGCATCAGCGGGGTGTCCGACGGGGTAACCCTCAAGACCGCGAAATTCCTGCTCAGTTCGGCCGTCCCGGTTGTCGGCAGCGCGGTCGGGGACGCCTGGTCGGCAATGAGCGGCTGCCTGACGCTGGTCAAAAGCACAATCGGGGTATTCGGTATTCTGGTGCTGGCGGTGGTATTTCTGCCCCAGCTGATCTATCTGGGTTTGCTGACCGCGGCACTGAATCTGGGGGCGGCAGCGGCGGACACCCTGTCGGAGGGTGGGCCTGCGGAGGTGATGCGGGTCAGTTCTGCTGCGGTGTCGATCATGCTGTCGGTGCTGATCTGCTACGCGGTGATGATTCTGGGAGCACTGGCGATGGTGCTGCTGGCGGGAAGTTAGGAGGCAGAGGATGGAATGGAACAGCTGAAACTGACAGCCGCGGCATTGTGCGGGACGATGGTCCTCAGCGCGGTAATCCTGATGCTGACGCCCGAGCGGGAAAACGGGATGATGCGGTTTGCGGTGCGGATCTTCTTTTTGCTGTCGATCCTGCTGCCGGTGGTGACGCTGGATGCGGAGGATTTTACATTGCCGGATTCGGTGATGGAGCAGCCGGAAGGCGACCTGGGAGAAACTGCTCAGCGGCAGCTGGAGACGGCGACCCGGCAGCTTCTCTGCCAGAAAGCGGAGGCGATGCTGCAAAGCAGCGGTGTGCAAAATGCCGAAGTCGAACTGGATATACATATTGACGGAGACGGGAGCATATCTATTACCAGTCTGCGGATACTGGTCAGCCGGCAGGAGCTCGCGGCCGCACTGACGGCGACTGCCGGGCTGAACGAAACTTTTGGAGTGACCGCGACGATCGTGACGACGGAGAATGAAAATGATGGAGAAGATAAGGAATCTGCTGACAGCTAAAAAGCCCTGGCTGCTGTTTGTCCTGGGGCTGGTGGGTATCGGGCTGATCTTTCTGTCATCGTTTGTTCCTCAGACAGAGCAGGAGACAGAGACAGACATGACCGATCCGGCCATCACCATCGAGCAGCGGCTGGAGCAGACGATCTCCCGCATTAAAGGTGCGGGGGAAACCCATGTGATGGTCACGCTGTCGGATACCGGCAGCAAGGTCTACCTGTCGGAGGAGGAAGAGCGGGAGGAATACGGAGACACCGGCGTCAGCAGCCGGGAGCGGACCGAACGGTATGTCACCTCAGGCGGCGGAGCGGTGGTTGTTTCCGAACGGCAGCCGGCGGTGACCGGGGTTGCAGTGGTGTGCGAGGGAGGGGATCTGGCGGAGGTGCAGACAGATGTATATGAGGTGGTCTATGCGCTGTACGGCCTGACAACAGCCCGTGTCAGTATAGAGAAGATGCAGTGAAAGGGTGGCGCAGATATGAAGATGAGTGTAATTCTTGGCAAGAAACAGATCGTGCTGGCAAGCCTGGTGACGATTCTGGGAATCGCGGTGTATCTGAATTACGTATTCACCGACACCGGGAATTTTGACCTGCTGACCGCGTCAGAGACGGGCTCTTCCGAGACGGAAAACTACGGAGAGGCCCAGCTGACCGGAGCAGAGCCGGTAGAGGAGACAGCGGAAACGGAGAGTGACTATTTTACCTCCGCCCGGCTGGAACGGCGCAAAGCGCGGGATGAGGCGATTGAAACGCTGGCCCAGACGCTTGGCGCACAGGAGATGACCGATGACGAGAAGGAGCTGGCGACGGAGAAAGCGTTGGCAGTGTCTGCTCAGATCGAGAGCGAGAATAAGATTGAGACGCTGGTCAAGGCGAAGGGATTTGCCGAATGCCTGGCTTATGTGGATGCTGATTCGGCGCGGGTGATTGTGCGGACCGACGGGCTGACGGCTGAAACAGCCAACCAGATCAAAAACATCATCATCGAGGAGACCGGTCTGTCGGCAGAAAATGTATCGGTAGGAGAGATCGGAACAGACGAATGAGAAAAGGGCGTCTCGCGCTGAAAGGTGTGGACGCCTGGGTTTGTCAAAAAACTATTTTTGTGTCTGATAANNCAACCACCCCCAAAACGTAGCCATTGCCCATGTGATAGCAGGGCAATGGCGGACAGAGAAGACTAGTGGTTGATTTTCTCGACAGCCTGGGGCGTCTCGCACAAACGGTGCGGACGCCTTTTGAATCGATGATATTGTTAATGTTTTAACAACTATTGACAAACAAGATTCTTTAATTTATACTAAAAATAATCAATATTAAAGGAGGTTTTTATCCATGTCGATTAATGAACTGCTTTTATTAGACAATAGCTCCATGATGTCGGTCGTCAATAAAGGTGTTTTCAAATGCACGGATGTTACATTTGAGGAAGCCAAGGCAATTTTGGAAATGCACGATGAAAAGGATGTTATCCAGTGTTTTACCAATATGAATATTCAGACGATTATTTTTGGTTATCTGGGCATCGAAAAGCGGAATTTCCAGTTTAAGCGGATCCGCGATATGAAGGTCAACCAGGATGGGCTGGTATTCAAGCTGTATGAAACCCCGTCCGAGACCCAGCCGGTCATTATCACCGACAAGGGAAATGAAGCCAAAAAGATTCAGAACGTATATGTTTACTGCCAGTTAATTTCGAGAATTGAATAAAAATAGCTGCGGCCGCCGTGTTCCGGGAGGAATGCGGCGGCTGTTTTGCAGAGGAATATTCATTTTTTCTCAATATGCAAAAAATTATACAAACCTGTTGTTTATTTGGGCGAATGGTGTTATAATAATTCTGTAATGCACCTGCGCCCGGGGGACGGGCGCGGACAAATTGTTGGACAGGAGGAATCAGCATGCAGCCGAAAGAAAATCCAATCGCATCCAATATTAAGATTTCGGAAGGGGTACTGGAGACGATCGTCAAGACCGTTATCAGTGAGATCCCGGGGGTAGCCCGCCTTTGTTCCCGCAGCAGCAGCCCGGTAGACCGGCTGTTTGACCGGCCGACTGTGCACCGCGTTGTCGGACGGGTGGAAGGAGACGCGGCGGCGATCGACGTTTCGGTTGTGCTTGCCCGCGGATATAAGATGAAGAAAGTATGCTCCCAGATTCAGGAGAAGGTCAAGGAAGCCATTCAGGACATGACTGGAATCGCAGTCAGCCGTGTCAATGTATATGTTGTCGACGTGGTCGCGTCGAGTGCGGAATGAGGCTTGAAGACCTCAAGCGGCTGTGCTGTGCCTGGATGAAGGAAGAAGACCTCAAATTCCCGAATGGAAGAGGAAAAGGACGGTCTGCAAAAGAAAGGAATATATTGTACGATGAAAAAGCTGACCAGACATCAAATGAGAGAGAATGCGTTTATTCTGGTATTTGAACGGATATTCAATGATGACAGCCCGAGCGAGCTGCTGGAGACGGCCAGAGAGAATGAAGAGCTGGAGATCACACCGGAAGTGGAGTCGATGTTTTTGGGCGTTGTCCGGTATCAGCAGCCGATTGATGAGCTGATTACCGCCAACCTGAAAAAATGGAAGATGGAGCGTATCTCCAAAGTATCGCTGGCGATCCTGCGGCTGGGTGTATACGAAATCGTATACAGCGAGGACGTGGATGATGATATCGTTGTCAGTGAGTGCGTCAAGCTGGCGGGCGATTTCGCCTACGAAGAGGATATTTCGTTTATCAATGGTGTGCTGGGCAGCATCGTCCGGTCGCTGAACAATAAGCCTGCGGAGAGCCAAAACTGATGGCAGTTTATCTCGGAATCGACACCTCCAATTATACGACTTCGACCGCGCTGTTTGACAGCGGAAGATGGGCGGAGGGACGCCCGGCGGTCAGGATGGAGAAAAAGCTGCTGCCGACGGCACCGGGTGCGCTGGGATTGCGGCAGAGCGACGCTGTCTTTGCCCATGTCCAGCAGCTGGGCGGGCTTGCCGCACAGCTGTTCGGCAAGGAACCGCCTGCTTTGGCTGGGGTTGGGGTCTCGATTTTTCCGCGGCGGGCGGAGGGG
>DCTE01000002.1:0-4749 GCA_002329405.1 Ruminococcaceae bacterium UBA1448
ATGCGCTGGGGGTGGAAAAAGCCGACTTTGACCAGCTGCTGCCCTCTTTTGTGACCGACATGCTTCGGACGGGACTTAGGGTGTTTGACCGCAAGCTGCCCGGATTTGCGGCACCCGACGCGATTTTGACCGGGGTGGAGACCCGTACCTCTTCGCCGGTGCGGATTCCCCGCGGAGAGGATTTCCAGTCGGCTGTCCGCGGCCTGTATCCATGCGGAGAGGGTGCAGGGTATGCCGGCGGTATTATGAGCGCGGCTGTGGATGGACTGCGGGTCGCTGGGGCGATTATTTCCGAATATGCGGAATAATAAAGCCAGGCGGCTGGCTGCTGTGCTGTCAGTGGTGCTGATGATACTCTGCCTGTTTGGCGGGTGTGGCGATGACGGCGATCTGCTGCTCGCCGCTGGTCAGATGCCGGTCAACCTGGATCCCCAGCTGGCGGAGGGGGAAGAGGCNNGGATGGTGAGATTGTTCCATCTGCCGCCGAAAGCTGGCAGGTATCAGCCGACGGATTGCGGTACACCTTTACCCTGCGGGAAGGAGAACAGTGGTCGGACGGAGAGGGCTTGCAGGCAGAGGATTTTGTTTTTGCCTTCCGGCGGCTGTTTGACCCGCAGACCGACAGCCCGTATGCCGGAAATTTTACCGCGATTGCCGGCAGCGCGGAAATGCTGCTGGGGGAAGGGACAACGATTGGCGTGACCGCCCCTGATGAACGGACGGTCGTCTTTAATCTTTGTCAGCCGGACAACCGCTTTCTCTATCTGCTTTCTACCACGCCGGCCAGCCCCTGCCGGGAGGATTTTTTCCTGTCGACACATGGCAGATACGGGCTGTCGCAGGATACTGTGATCGGCAATGGGGATTATCGGGTCACGACCTGGAACGAAACTGAACTGCGGCTTAGAGGAATGTCAGGAACAGCTGAGGAAGGCACTGCGGTGCTGTTGTCCACCGAAGCTGAGCCGGAACAGCTGTACACATCCTGGCAGCTGGCAGAAGAAGGGGGAGAAGGGCTGGTCTATGGATTGCTGCTCAACCCCCAGTGTCCGCTCTTTGCCGATGAACGGGCGCGGCAGGCACTGCTGTGCGACCTCCCGGCGGACAGCCCCCGCCGGCTGCTGCCGGAAAGCATGTGGGAGGATGGCACACAGCTGGAGCTGCCGCAGGCCAGCCGTACCGATATGCAACAAATGTTCCGCCAGGCTGCCGCAGAAACCGGCGGGAGCGGGGGACTGACCGTCCTGATTGCGGAAGAGTCGGGGCTGTACGATGCGTTTGCCGCAGCGGCGCAGATCTGGCAGCGGGATTTCGGGCTGTTCCTTGCAGTCGAGCTGCTGCCCGAACGGGAACTGCGGCAGCGGGTGGAGGCTGGCGATTATGATGCTGCCCTGACCTGCCTGACGGCTGCATATGATCATCCATCCGGCGTGCTGATGGGGATGCTGGAGACGGACAGTGAAGCAGGGGACGGGACATTTGCCGCACTGTACCGGCAGGCAGCGGCGGCAACAGATTCAGATGAGGCGTCTGCTTTGTATGTGGAAGCCGAACAGGCACTGCTCAATGAAGGATTTTTTCTGCCGATGTTTTTGCTGCATCAGCAGCTGACAGGCGGGCCGCTGTCCCATTCGGACAATCCCGGCGGCCGTGAGATTTCAATTTATCATGAATAAACACAGGGAAGCAGCAGCTCAATTGGAGAGCACCCTCCCTGGGAAAGGCCAAAACAATGCAACATATTCGCAATCTGATAAACGGAATGCTGATCGGAATATCCAGCATCATTCCGGGAATGAGCGGAGGAACGATGTCCGTCATTCTGGATATCTTCGACGAGATGATCGGCGCGATCAGCAGTTTGCGCCGGAATTTTAAAAAAAGCGTGATCTATCTGGCCCCAATCGGTGTGGGCATGGTATTGGGGGTTTTGCTGCTGTCGGGCATCCTGTCCAGTATGCTGCAAAGCCATCCCGTCGAGATGCAGCTGTTTTTTATCGGTGTCGTCGCCGGGAGCATCCCGCTGGTCGTCCGCAAGTCGCTGGAAGAGCCGTTTCGCCGTCACAGCCTGCTCGCGCTGATTGCGACGCTGGCGGTCATGATCTGCATTTTCTTTGTCCGGCCGGATGATTCGGGCGTTGAGCTGATGCGGGATCCCAGCCTTATCCAGATGGTCCAGCTGATACTGTACGCGGCGTTTGCGGCAGCGGCGATGGTGATTCCGGGGGTCAGCGGTTCATTTTTCCTGATGCTGTTCGGCGTTTATCATAGTGTTCTGACAGCGGTCAGCGAATGGAATTTCGCGGTGCTGGTTCCGACCGGCATCGGCATGATTATCGGGATCCTGTTCTGCGCCAAGATGCTGGATATTCTGCTGCAGCAGCATAAGCAGGCGGTGTATTTTGGAATCCTCGGATGCGTAGTCGGAAGCATTCCCAATATCTGGCCGAGCCAGCCGGTGGAAGGGATGGATATTTTGTGGGGATTGCTGGCCTGCCTGGCGGGAGCGGGGCTTTCGCTGCTGTGTACCTCCAATTTCCTGCGGGGATTGTTCAGCCGCCGGAAAACCGAAGAAAAATGAGGCAAAATCCGACGGATGTCTGAAAAACNNCTTTACAAATGGCAAGGTTTATGCTATACTAACTATCGTTGCCGTACAGATGGTTTTGTGGATTCAGCCCCAAGCTGGGGAATCACCGTTCCCTCTACTATGGTACAGGCAAACATTTATAAAGAGGTGACTCATCATGATGAGAAAAGAAGAAAAGACCGAGATCATTGTCAACAACGCACTGCATGAGGGCGACACCGGTTCTCCCGAGGTTCAGATCGCTATTCTGACCAGAAGAATCAACGACCTGACCGAGCATCTGAAGACCAACAAGAATGACCATCATTCCCGCCGTGGCCTGCTGAAGATGGTTGGCCGCCGTCGTAACCTGCTGGGCTACCTGATGAAGAACGATATCGAACGTTATCGTGCAATTGTTGCGAAGCTGGGTCTTCGTAAGTAATTCTGTGACCGATAAGGCAGATGGGCAAACCGTCTGCCTTTTGGTGTATAAATCCAACGTCATGACCAGGCGGCAGGCTTATCTGGCGCTAGTTCCGTTTAGCATTAAATCGTACGTCCGGCGGGGGGTTCTGGCCGGGGGCAGGATTTATTGCTAAGCCTATGCGCAGAAAGCAAGCGTACCCGCCTGATCAGTTTACAAGTAAGGAGGCTGCCCTATGGCACATATTGTCCACACCTTTAAGACAACCTTTGCCGGTGAGGAACTGACCGTTGAAACGGGACGTACCAGTGAACTGACCAATGGCTCCTGCTGGGTCAAATATGGCGAGACGATTGTCATGGCAAACGTCACCGCGGCTGCAAAGCCCCGTGAAGGCATCGACTTTTTCCCGCTGAACATCGACTATGAAGAGAAGATGTACTCTGTCGGTAAGATTCCCGGCGCATTTCTCAAGAGAGAATCCCGCCCGACCGAACATGCAACGCTGACTGCCCGTATGATCGACCGTCCGCTGCGCCCGATGTTCCCAAAGGATATGCGCAACGATGTTTCGATTGTCACGACCGTTCTGTCCAGCGATATCGACCATGCGCCTGAGATTCTGGCTTTCCTTGCAGCTTCGATTGCGGTTGCCATTTCGGATATCCCGATCAGCGGCACCGTCGCGGCTGTATCGGTTGGCCTGGTTGACGGCAAACTGGTGCTCAACCCCCATCGTGAAGACCGTGCAAAATCTGACCTGAATCTGACTGTCGCGGGTACTTCTGAAAAGATCGTCATGATCGAGGCAGGCGCAAATGAAGTCGACAACGAGACCATGTTCAACGCTATCGTTGCAGGCGACAAGGTGAACCGCGAGATCGTAGAGTTCATTAACTCCATCGTCGCTGAGATCGGCAAACCGAAGATGCCTTTCGAGAGTCAGGAAGTACCGCACGACCTGTTTGAGGCTATCAAAGATATGGCAGTGGAGAAAGTCCGCGTAGCCATGGATACCGATGATAAACTGGTTCGCGATGCAGCTCTTCTCCCCATCTATGACGAGGTCCATGCTGCGTTTGATGAACAGTATCCGGAGAACACCGGTGTCATCGATGAGTGCCTGTACAAACTTCAAAAATATGTCGTTCGCCGCTGGCTGCTGGATGACGGCAAGCGTGTCGATGGGCGCGGGATCAATGAGATCCGTCCTCTGGCTTCCGAAGTCGGTGTTTTGCCCCGTACACACGGAAGCGGAATGTTCACACGTGGACAGACTCAGGTTCTTACGACCTGCACGCTCGGCATGATGGATATGGCTCAGCTTCTCGACGGTCTCGATGATCAGACAGAAAAGCGCTATATGCACCACTACAATATGCCCAGTTATTCCGTCGGAGAGACACGTCCCAGCCGTGGGCCCGGACGCCGTGAGATCGGACATGGAGCACTTGCTGAGAGAGCACTGCTTCCTGTGATCCCTTCCACTGAGGAATTCCCCTATGTTATCCGTCTCGTTTCCGAGATCCTTTCTTCCAATGGTTCCACTTCCCAGGGTTCTGTCTGCGGAAGCACACTGGCACTTATGGATGCCGGTGTCCCGATCAAGGCTCCTGTTGCCGGTATTTCCTGCGGACTGATCACCGAAGGTGAGCGCTGGATGACCATGGTGGACATTCAGGGCGTCGAGGACTTCTTCGGCGATATGGACTTCAAGGTCGCCGGCACCAAGAAGGGTATCACCGCGATCCAG
>DCTE01000002.1:4791-5292 GCA_002329405.1 Ruminococcaceae bacterium UBA1448
ATGCTGAAGGCCATTCCGGAACCCAGGGCGGAGCTCTCCAAATATGTTCCGAAGATGGAATCCATCACCATTGATACAGAGAAGATCGCAGACGTCATCGGCAAGGGCGGCGCTGTCATCAAGAAGATCATCGCTGAGTGCGGCGTTGATGTGGACGTTGAGGAAGACGGACATGTCTATGTATCCGGAACGGATCACGAAGGCGTCAAGCGCGCTATTGATATCATCCGTACGATCGTCACGGATCCGGAAGTCGGTTCCATGTACTATGGAAAAGTCACCCGTATCCTTCCGATCGGTGCGAAGGTCGAGATCGCTCCCGGAAAAGAGGGACTTGTTCATATCAGCAAACTGGATGATCACCGCGTCGCAAAGACAGAGGATGTTGTCAGCATCGGCGATATCATCCCGGTCAAGGTCATCAAGATCAGCGAAAAAGGAATCGATCTCTCCCGCAAAGACGCAATTGCAGCAATCAAAGCGGCAAAGAACGCCGAATAG
>DCTE01000046.1:0-12200 GCA_002329405.1 Ruminococcaceae bacterium UBA1448
TAATTAAAAAGAAAAAATAATAACCAGCTCCTTTATAAAAAAGACAGGCAGCCAAACAGCTGCCTGCTTTTTTTCCGGGATTTATTTTTCAGTCATCGGGAGATATTTTTAAACGGTATGCATACAATTCCGTACTTTATGATATAAGCGGGGAAATCCGCTTTTCGGTAAATATCATTAATCATTCCAGCTATCAAGTATCTCCCGGATTCAATGAAAAATTCCTTTGTGTATTTCCGGGGATTTATGAAAATTTCCGGCTGTCCGTTAATTAATTCTCTTTTACCGGTCAACGAATATGGTTCTATATAAATGTTAGGTTCATAGATATATTCGCTTTCGTAACCTAAAGCAGCGAAAGTACGCCGGGGAATTTCGGGCAGAATACTGACCTCATCGCAGCATAAACCGGTTTTCCAGGGGAAACAAAGCGCCGTTCCGCTGAGCGAGAATAATTCATCCGCTTCAATAGGGTCATTTAAATAATCCACAACCGCATTACAGAGCCGATATAGCATACCGCTGACGGGTTGCCGTATCCCATGTAAGGAATGCCGTTCAATATATTTTCTGTAAGGTTTTCATGCTGCCGGCTCCGCACCGCCTTTTCCGCCATATTCAAGATCTCCGTTTATCTTTAGGAGAATAGCTTTCGGGTGCATCAATAAATATTTTTATGAGTCCCGCGATTTCAAGCTCAAGAGCACGGCACCTTTTTAACAGATCTATCAATAAATTACGCCGTTCGTTATTGGTCATAGTAAGGATTTCAGGATCTGACCATTTGTTCTCGAATCCGATCTGGGCTCCTTCCTGTGCCGAATTCTTTAATCGTTCGCACAATTCTGCTGCTTTGAGCAGATTATTATCACCGCTCATTTCCGCATATATTTTTAAAAATTTATGAAGATGCAGCCGATTTTCATATAACGCAGATTTCATTGACAGTATTTTTACTGGGTGAAAAAGGATAAAAGTAAAAATATGTATCGCTTTGTCTGTATTCAAGCGGAGTCATACCCACAATACTTTTTAAACTGCTTGTGAAACGCCTGCTGTGTCTGACAACCGCTTTCATCAGCAATTGCNNTTGATATCCGGCGCTTGCGGATATATTCCTTGACAGAATGACCCGTATATGCGTAAAAATCCCGATATAGATGACTCAGCGAGATAAAATGCTTCTTCGCAATACTTCCCGGATCGATTTCTGTCATAATATTCTTTTCGATATACTGAAGTACAGCGCCGATATAATCTTTTTTCTGCATATGGTTACCCCGTTGATGCCAGATAAAATTACAAAAGACAGGCGGTGAAGAACGCCCGAGTTTTCATCGCCTGTCTTTAGATGCAATTTTTATCTTACGATCTTCTGAATATCGATGCTGCCTTCGGCAACCTCTACAAATACTTTTCCGTCTTTTATGCCTGCCGTTCCGTAGCCTGTTTCGGTGCACAGGAACGAACGGAAATCACCTTCGATTGACGGCGACACATAGAGTGTCTTTTCAACAGCGTCATACCGCATGCCGGTGAGTCCGGCGATTAACGCATAGCTTGCCATGGCGCGCGCATACCAGTGACCGCACTCAATCTCGTTGTAGGGATTGCGTTTTTTTCCGTCATAGCGCGAACGTGCAGCGGCGACAATGTCACAGCATTCGGCAACCATGCCCATTGAAGCCATATGCGAAGCTACCTGATATTCGATGCCTGTCCAGACTTCGTTGCTGTACGGGAACGGCAGAGTGGGCATTTCACCGCGCGGCCATGAGCAGAGCAGCAGTCCTCCCTCGTCACGCAGGGCATACGCCGGCCGCTGGGGGTTTGAGTGCGCAGTAAGGTCGCGCCGGAAATTGTATTTGTATACGCTGCGCAGATGAGATCTCACCTTTTCGGCGTCAAGTATATCACCGAGTCCGCACATTTTTGCCATAAAACAGCCGATGACGCCGTCGGATATACATCCTTTGCCGTATTGGTATTTCGGGCCTTCGCGGCGTATAATAGATGCGGTCTCCTCGGGTACGCCCGCAAGGGCTGTGTCGGGCGATGCGTGAAGCCCTTCCAGCATGACGCGCTGATAGAAGTATTCGCCGTTCCACAGTTCGGTTTCGCAGTATGACCTGCCCTTGCTGTAAAGTTCTCTGTAGCGGGAGCAGTCCTCACCCAGCTCTTCGCAGAACTTAATCATCGCGGACAGCGCGCCGAGATAAAATGTGGTGCACATTATATCCGGGCCCCAGAATTCGATGTCATAGGTATTGTGGTGCGGCTCGGAAAGCAGTCCGCAGCCGTCGGGATCCCATGTGCGGATACAGTAATCCATGCTTTCCTTAATTTTCGGGAACAGGCGGCGCAGCCATTCGGTATTTCCGTAAATGCGCCATTCGCGGTAAGCCTTCATTATGCCGCCCAGCTGACCGTCGGACGCGGCATGGAAGTTATGGACGGGCGGCGTGATGGGCAGATTTATTCTGAAGTTCTGGTGACCGTCCGCATTCTGCGATACCAGAAACTCGGTTTCGCGGAAGGTACGTTCAAGTGAAGGAAACAGATTAGGAATGGCAAACGCATAATTCCAGACATGCGTGCAGCTTCCGTGGCAGCATCCGCCCCCGTCGCCGCAGCCTTCCCATGCCCAGAGTCTGCCGTCACGCTGGCGCAGTATCGTCGGCGACTTGATAATCGAAAGATTTGCGGCGACAGCTTCAGTTACGCAGTCGGGCAGCGTGTTGTCATAGAATGTATCTGTAAAGCGCTTTGTGGCGCTGCGCAGGCAATCATAGTTTTTTGAGAAATATTCGGCAACAGACGTTATATCGGGGAATACCGATACATACCACGGCGAATATCTTTCTTTTTCGCAGTCACAGTATTCGTCTCCGCACGCGTTGCGGTCAATTTCACCGATTTGCTGCGTTGTCTCGGGCGAATACCAGTTGAGCCGTATTATTATCGTGCGTTTTTCGCCGGGCTTGAGTTTAATCGGAACATACAGCGACGCGCCCATACCGTTATCTTCCTGCGGCGGATACGGCGGAGCAGATATAATGCGGCCGGAGGCGATATCTCTCCAGAGAGCGGTCATAGGGTCCCACCAGCCGCTTCTGAGCCAGCGGCAGTTTACCGAAACATCGGCAGCGTCGGTCGTTACGGCAAAGAAGCGCTTTATGCCGTCGGAATTTTCGGGCAGGATGTTTTCCACAATGAAGCCGCCGTCGATGCTTCTGAAGATGCGGCGTTCACCGCGGACCGGATGCGCCAATACTTCATGCGCTGCGTGATAAGAAAAGGTTGCTTCGATAACATAATCTTTATTGTTTGCGAAAGTGTATTCGAGCGCGGCGGCCGGCAAAGACGAATCGTCCGGACATGTTGGAATAAACGGGCTCCAGCCGGTCAGCGAAACGTCAAGCGGTACGTCGCTGTCTGACAGCGTAACCGTCCCGAACGGAAAGCGGGAGGAAAAAGAGCAGTCGCGGAAACGCGGCAGACCGTAGTTTTTGCCGGCGAGTCCGTTTCCGGCGCCTGCGGTCGTTCCGAAGATTTTATGCCACGGCACAGGGCCTTCCACAACGCGCGAACAGTCTCGGATTGTCAATGCAGCAAAGATATTCGGTTCGCAGAACAACTGCGGACGGTTGTCAATTGAAACAGATGTANNGGCAAGACATATCATGCCCGCACCGATGCCTCCCATCGGAAAACCTATCTGTGAGGTATACTCACCTGCGTAAACTGTATTGAATTCCTTTTTCATAACGCACCTCGTATATTTTATATCGCCGTCATTATATCATACATGCATATTATTTTCAATCCTTTCCTGAAAATATACATTATTGACAATCAGCAAAAGAGGGAGTATATTAGTATATTATAGGAAAAACAAGGAGGGTCATTTATGTCATACAAACTGCCCCGCGCCGCCGCAGAAGAACTGGGAATACCCTCGGCAGCAATCATAGCGTTGATCGATGCATGGGAAAAGAAGGGCGGCATCCATTCGTTCATGCTGCTCCGGCACGGCAAAACCGCCGCCGAAGGATGGTGGAAACCTTACAGCCCGGAAAAACCCCATATGCTGTTCTCTCTTTCAAAATCATTCACATCGATAGCGTCAGCATTCGCGGTGAGCGAAGGACTGCTCGATTACGATGCGCCGGTGCTTTCTTTTTTCCCCGAATACGCGGATATCGTGCGCTGTCCTGCCGAAAATACGAAGAAAATGCGTGTATGCCACCTGCTTTCTATGTGCACCGGTCACGTACCCAACGCTGATTTCATATTTGAATACGACGACTGCGTTTCCGCATTTTTGACATCCGTACCGCAGGAACGCCCCGGTGCACGTTTTTCATACAATACCGGTGCCACATATATGATCTCGGCGATCATAAACAAAGTTACCGGAATGAAAACCGTTGATTATCTCAGGCCGAGACTTTTCGGACCGCTTGGTATCGAGAACATAACATGGGACGAATGCGCACGCGGCATATCATACGGCGGTTTCGGACTGAACGTAAAGACCGAAGATATCGCGAAATTCGGTCAGTTTCTTCTCAATCGCGGCGAATGGGAGGGCAAACAGCTTCTACCCGCACACCTGATTGACGCCGCTGCGGCAAAACATATAAATAACCGGGAAGATACGAAATATCCGGAACTTGACGACTGCGGTGACGAAACTCTGTCTGACGAGGCGAAAAAGAGCGACTGGGCGCAGGGTTACGGCAGGCAGTTCTGGCGCTGCGTACCGCAGGGTGTTTACCGCGGCGACGGNNTGGCGGTAACGGCGGGTACCGGTGATATGCAGGCGGAACTTGACGCCGTATGGGAGTGCCTTATTCCTGCATTCGCGGACAAACCGCTTCCGCGCGACTGCGCTGCGGAAACGGCGCTCGCGGCAAAATTAAACTCTTTGAATGTCGGGCTGCCCGCCGGAGGATATGACCCAGATTTTTGCGGCCACGGCAGGACATACCAACTCACCTCAAACAGCTTCGGGTTCAGAACAATACGATTTGAAACCGGCTTGGAACACGATACGGCTTATATAACATGCAATGACGGATCGGCGCGCACTTTGTTTATCGGTCACGGCGAATGGATCGACAATAACGCAAACACTTCCGCACGCCGCGGGTCCGAGCCGCTGCAGGCAAAACTTTCGCCGCCGGCGGAAAACGACGACCGCTCAATGTTTGTTTCGGCTGCGGGAGCCGCCGGGCAGAACAGCTACAGGCTGCGCGCCGTGCAGAACAGAACCCCGTTTATNNCGGATATCACATTCGAGTTTGACGGAGACCGTATGACTGCGCAGGGACATTTCAACGTCGGATTTTCGGGCGGAGATATAAAATTCAACGGCTGCGCTGTAAAAGTCTGATATTGTCTGCCCCGTATATGAGCAAAAATACCGCTGCCGCAGTATAGATACTGCGGCAGCGGTATTTTATAATTTCTGGAGCGCCATATCGCCCGGCTTTACCCATCCGATTTTACGCATAATGTAATCAAAAAGCAATGTCAGCACCGCGGGAAGCGCGAAATGCATGAGCAGGACAAGAAGCAGTGTCTGTACGGCTCCGAATGACGCGCTCATTGCGTCAAACGCACCGAACTGGCCTACAAGGCCCGATGTGCCCATGCCGGCGCCTGTCGGGGTGTTGGTCATCTTAAAAACGGCGGTCGATACGGGACCGAGGACCGCTGAAGCGAGCGTCGGTGCTATCCATATAGCCGGACGGCGCATAATATTCGGGAACTGCAGCATGGATGTACCTACTCCCTGCGATATCAGCCCTCCCCAGCCGTTGTCGCGGAACGAAGCTACGGCAAAGCCCACCATCTGACAGCAGCAGCCCGCCACTGCGGCACCTGCCGCCAGTCCGTCGATCCCTATCATAATGCATAAAGCCGCCGATGATATAGGTGCGGTCAACGCAAGCCCGACGACGACCGATATGACAATACCCATGGGAATGGGAGACAGCACCGTCGCGCTGTTTACAAATGCACCGAGAGCGGTCATAAAAGCGGATATAGCGGGTCCGACAAGCAAACCGGCGGCACCACCCGTCACGATTGTGACAAACGGGGTCACAACGATGTCCACTTTGGTTCTGCCCGCCGCAAGTCCGCCCAGTTCCGCTCCCGCGACGGCGGCGATATATGCTCCGACAGGCCCTCCGGCGCCGTAACCGATGGCGCCTGTAACCGTCGAGGTGAAAATGACAAGCGGTTTGGTTTTGAGTCCCCATGCCACAGCAGCGCCTATTGCCGAACCTACAACCGGCGATTGGGCGGCTGTCAGTACGGTAAGTCCGGACAGAATGCCGAGCCCCGGTATTTTTGACAGCTGTGATATGATAAGTCCTACGATAAGCGATGAAAACAATCCAAGCGCCATGGCTCCCATGGCGTCTATGAAGTAACGCTTAAAAAGCTTTTTTACAAGTTCCATTCTACCATATCCTTATTGTTTTTTATCATATTTTAACACATACCGTGTGATTTTGCAACAGATTTTTATTAGCATATATCTGAACCGGCTTATTGACACATATAGCGGGATATGATAAAATATATAAAATTTCGCGGATTTCGGAGGCTGCCGATGTTTGATGTTCTGCTGCTGTCAGCCGGAGCCGGTGTTATCGGAACCGGGACAGGCGGTATTGCCGGATTGATTTTCGGAAAAAAATCCGACGCGACGGTAAGTTATCTGCTATCGTTCGCGGCCGGTGTAATGCTCAGTATTGTTTTTTTTGACCTCATTCCCGAAGCGATTGAACTGTCAGGTACTGTATATACCGTATTCGCCATAATAGGCGGCGCCATCTGCATCTGGGCTCTGAACCGCGCCGTGGATATTATCACCGGAACACGCGGCATGCATGTTCTTCCCGGCGAGCTTCGGCACCAGGAGAGTCTTATTGCAAACAACCGCAGCCGGTCCATGCTGAAATCGGGACTGCTTATGTTCACCGCCATTGCACTGCATAATCTGCCCGAAGGCATGGCAATCGGCTCGGGCGCAGCGCACAACGATAAAATGGGACTTATGCTGGCGGTGCTTATCGCGCTGCACAATATACCGGAGGGAATCAGTATCGGAGTGCCTCTTATCGAGGGCGGCATGAACCGCGCGAAAGCGGTTTTTCTGACTGCCGTGTCCGGCTTTCCCACCTTCATAGGCGGCTGGATAGGCGCCCGGCTCGGAAATATCGGAGAATCGTTTATCGCCGCTTCGCTTGCCTTCGCCGGCGGAGCAATGCTTTATGTGACATTCTGCGAGATACTGCCGCAGTCAACACTGCTTAACCATACGCGCCGGCCGGCTGTTTTCGCAGTGGCTGGCGTCTTGTTCGGTCTTATCATAGTACGCGCGCTCAGCTGAAGATAAATTGCGCCGGTTCAGATGATATTATCAGCCGCCGCCAGCCCCTGTTCTGTCAGCGGACGTATCCACTTTTTGGATCTGAATCTTCGAAGGCATAAAATAACCTTTAATGTATCCTCCGAAATCAGCATAACCGCAAATACATAAATAAAGGGCAGTCTCAGGACAAACGCCGATATGACAGTAAGAGGAAGCGCAATACACCACACAAAAAACAGATCGTATTTCATACCCGTTACTGTATCTCCTCCCGAGCGGAACACACCGACGATAAGTATATACGGAATATTGCGCATAAAAAGTTCCGCACCGTATACGAAAAGAATACCGCGCGCGCTGTCCACCGTTGTCTGCGTTATGGCTCCGGACAGGTTGAACAGTCCGATAACACCGCTTCTGAGAGAGATTACCGCCGCCCCGACCGCAAGAGACACCAGCGGCACAATTATTGTGAACCGGCGTGCATCTTCATATGCCTCGCGCAGACACCCTGCCCCGATAGACTTGCCCACCATGACGCAGCAGGCGTTGCATAATCCGATAAAAAACACAAAACCTATGCCCTCAACAGTACGGTAAATGGTTACCGCCGCATAATGCTCGTAACCCATATGACCGAATACGATATTATAGCATACTGTTCCGAGTCCCCAGAGCGACTCGTTAAAAATAACCGGCGATGAGATTTTATAAAACCGCAGCAGCATTTCCCTGCCGAATCCGAAAACGGTGCCGGCCGGTGCTATGATAATCAGTTTTTTCCGAACGGAGACTGCAAGTATAATCAGCGGGCCTGACCAGGCAGATATGCATGTCGCCAGCGCCGCGCCGCGGACCCCCATTTGAGGAAGACCAAATTTCCCGTATATAAGGCAATAATTTAAAAATGCATTTATGAGCGTTGTAAACAGCGAGGCGTACATCGGAAGGCGGACATTCTCCGTCGACCGCAGCACCGTGCTCAGCGCTCCGTTCAATGCAGCACCCAAATAAGAAAAACAGGCGATACGCAGGTAAGCTGCTCCCGCCTCCACCACCGCCGGCGTACTGTTGAACAGTGTCACCACGCCCCGGGGTATAAGCAGACCGACAAGAACGAACAAACCCGATACGGCAACGGTATGCAAAAGCAGTATACCGTAGATGCCGTGTATTTTTTTTATATCCCCTACGCCCCAGTACTGGGCTATGAAAACAGCCGACCCCGAACTGAGCCCGAACAAAACAAGATTCATCAGCCAATTCCACTGACCTGCCATGCCGACACCCGAAAGCGCGATATCTCCGAGCTGTCCGACCATTAACGTATCGACAAGCGAAAGGGAACTCATAAGCAAATTCTGAAATGCGATCGGCAGCGCGAGCCGCAGGGTCGCGCTCCAGAACGCACGGTCGCCAAAATAGTTTCTGAACATAAAACTCCGTTAAAAACAACCCGTTTCCGCGGTGCCGTCTGCAGAACAGCATCACGGAAACGGGCCGGTTTAATATATGTCAAATATCAGTCGATTTCGATTTTTACCATTTCGCCGGTATCCATCGATTTGTTGCATGCGAGGGTGAACGCAAGCGAGCGTACGGCATCTCTATAAGGAGATTTTATTCTTGATCCGTCACCCGATATCACGGCGTCGATGAAAGTGCGGTCGCACAGTACGCCGGCATCACCTTCCTGGCGGAACGATATCACGCCGCCGGAGCTTTTCGCGAGTCCGCCGTCTCCCTTTACCACAAAACCGCCCTTATCAGACGAACCTTCTTCGGCGGGCTTGAGGCCGTGAATATCGACGGAATCAAGAATGCGCAGGTCAAGGCGCGCGTTGCGGGTGCCGAACGTAATTTTACTGTCAAACGCCGCGCCCGATTTGGCGTAGCATCCTGTTGATATTGAGCCCAGGGCACCGTTTTTGAATTTTACCGCCGTGACGGAAACATCCTCCGTGTCGTAACCCGGAATATCTGTGATAAATCCTCTGGCTCCGAACGTAAAGACGCTTTCGGGTTCGCCGTAGAGATAGCGGATAATATCAAATTGGTGTATGGTCTGTTCGACGATCTGACCGCCTGAGGTTGAGCGCTTTCTCCACCAATCCACACCCGGGACGCCGCCGATACGCGCACACTCGACAAATACGACCTCGTTTTCGGCAATGAACTGCTGTGCGGGAGCGTTCAGATTGCTGTACCGGCACTGGAAACCGGACGCCGTAATCAGGCCTGCTTTTTCGGCTTTGTCGCGTATTTTTTTGGCGAGATCAAGATCAAGCGCGACGGGTTTTTCCACAAAGAACGGAATGCGGCGCTTTATGATTTCAAATTCAACCTCTCCGTGGCATGTCGGGGGAATGCAGACAAACACCATGTCAGGTTTGACTGTATCAAGCATTTCTTTATAATCGGTGAAAGTCAGGCCTGTTGCCGCCTGTTTTGCGAACGATTCGGCGCGTTCGGGGATCAGGTCGCAGAAACCCGCAAGTTCAATATCATTGAACTGCAGAAAGTGGCTGAGATGATAACTGCCGATTCCGCCGCAGCCTATTATTGCAAGTTTTTTCATTAAAGAAAACCTCCGATTTTTAATTAATATGTACTTATATCATTATAACGCCCGAACGGTATTTGTCAACCGAAATTTTTCAGCGTGCCATCAGCCATACTGCCATTTCGCTTTGTCCGCGGTTGGCAAAAGCGTAATAGGGGATTAACACCGCGTCGAACGCTTCAAGCGGAGCTTTGCCGTAAGTGTAAAGCTCGCCGTCGTTTTTTCGGCGGTAAGCGCGGACCGACAGCATCGGAACACCCAGCTCCGTATTTACGCCGTGCGTGAATATGGCTTCCGTATCAATCCGTATGTCGCGTATCGGTGCGGGATTGTCATGCGCTTCGGCGCAATAGATCACGGGCCCGTATGCGACGGCGATCCTGCCCTCGTTGCCTGTGACGCGTGAGTCGGCTGTTATGAATCTTACTTCGGGCGCGAAATCCAGCTCTATTACCTCGCCGTCCTCCGCATGATAATAAATGTATCCGTCGTCATCTTTCAAACCGTTGTATGCATCGCACCATGAAGGAACGCGTACGGCTATGGTGCAGGGTTCGCCGTTCCATGTCACCGTTATTTTACCGTCGGCCGGATATAATGTCTGCTGCTTTATTGTTGCCGGGCTGCCGCCGAGATTAAAAGACGATTCGGACTGCATGAACTGATTTACGAAAACAGTGCGATTTTCGTCGTCAACGGTGTAAAGAAAATTCGCGACCGAAGCGATAAAACGCGTGATATTCGGCGGGCAGCACGAGCAGCCGAAAATTTCGCTGCGTTCGGTCGCCGGATAATGAATTTCTCCGCGGACGGCAAGCAGTGCCGGTGTTATCTCAAGCGGATTTTCGTAAAAGAACGATTTTCCGTCGAGCGATATCGAGGACATGAACCCGTTGTACAGTATCCGTTCCACAGTCTCCGCATATACGGCGTCGGTGCGGAGCAGCTGCATGCGATGCGCGAAAAGCGCGAGTCCGAGAGAAGCGCAGCTTTCCGTATAAGCCGTTACGGACGGCAGGTCATAATCCACGGTAAAAGCTTCTCCGACGCGGGTCGAACCGATCCCGCCCGTGACATACATGCGCCGTTTTGTGATATTCTCAAACAGTTTTTCGCAGGCGTCCGCAAGTTCCGGGTCGCCGAACTTTTCCGCGATATCCGCCATCGCCGAGTAGAGATAGACGGCGCGAACGGAATGACCGACGGCGGTAGTCTGCTCACGGCAGGGCAGATGTGACTGCGAATACCAAGCCGACGCGCGGTCGTAACCGCGGTCGTTTTCTGTACCGCGTATATCGATAAAATGCTTCGCCAGGTTGAGATATCGGCGCTCGCCGGTAACGTCCGCGAGTTTTACAAGCGCCAGCTCTATTTCCTCGTGACCCGGCGAATCGAATGACGCGCTTTTTTCGGTCACGAAAACTTTTTCGATATAATCGGCGTAGCGGCACATCGCATCTAGAAATTTGCGTTTGCCTGTCGCTTTAAAATAGGCGACCGCCGCTTCGATAAGATGCCCGGCACAGTAGAGCTCGTGGTCACCCCGGCGTGTAAAACGCGCCTCGGGTTCAATCACGGTAAAATAGATATTAAAATAGCCGCATTCGTCCTGATGAGCTGCGATTTTATCAACCACGCCGTCAACTATAGCTTCAAGTTCCGGCTCAGGAGAATTGGCGATGAGATATGCCGCCGACTCAAGCCATTTCGCTACATCGGAATCCCAGAAAATATGCGGCTTGTTCGGCATTCCTTCTTTCCAGTCGAAATTGAAAGCGTCAAACCGCCCTGTTTCCGTAAAGCGGTCATATATGCTGCGCATACTGACCGTGCGGACAAGATTCTGCTTATCCGCCCAGAAACCGCCCGTGATGAGTGTTTTTTCAAACGGTATGTTTCTCATACAAAAATTCCTTTCGGTTTATATTTTTTGAATCAAACCACCGCAAGTTCGCCAAAATACTCGGGCCGGTGAAAATCCGGTTCGGCTGTACCGACCGGAGACCACATACCGTAATGCGGCACAGCGGTCCCGTCTCCGCATTTATAGAAGTTGCCGTATAGGATTACGCCGGGGGCTAACAATATCTCACCGAATATACGTGCCAGTGCGTCAAGCGAAAAAAATACTTCGACCGACCATTTTTCGTCGGAACGGTCCGCTTTGACCGGCGGAGGTACGGTTATTTCGTCAATACGGACCCGGTCATAGCGCGACGCCCCGACCGCTATAAGCGAAGCGTC
>DCTE01000046.1:12205-34200 GCA_002329405.1 Ruminococcaceae bacterium UBA1448
AAAAAGTTATGATAAACAGTCTTAGGATCTGTCTCATGGCATGTAAGCCGCGCGGCAAGTCCGCGGTCTTCAACATAAAGCAGCCGTGCCTGAGCCGGGGGCGTATAAGATTTACCCCAGTTATATTCCGATATTTCGGCGATATCGGCGGCATCCCAGTCAATCTCTTTAACCGTTCTGATGTTATAACGCATTATGCTCTCCTTTCCGGATGTGTAAACCGCATATTATCGTCTGTAGCTGTTGATAATGGCGCGTGCCTCTTCCAACCGTTCCGAAGAATAACGGCATACGGGCAGGCACGGTACGGTGATTTCAAAACCGGCAGATTCGTAAAGAAACACCGCCTTATAAGACCAGGTCTGCGTATGCAGGTAAAAATACGTTTCTCCTTCAATTTCATGCATCAGCCGCGTCACTTCATATATCAGCGCGCGCCCCAGTCCTTTTGATTGGAACTCCGGTCTGACCGCCACCCAGTGCACCCATGGATTGCGGATCCCGTTATATATCTGCCACCATGACGTAGCGGTTCCGACTCTTCTGCCATCAGTTGTGATTATAAACCTCATACGCCGATATAATTCATTTTTATACGGAAGAAACTCGCGGCGGAAGTATTTCTCGGCACTGCCGGTGTCGTCAAACTCGAGAACGGAGGCTTCTATTTCCGCCCAGTCGCGGATACTTTTTTCGTCACCGTTTTCGCCGAAAAAACCGAACCGGTAACCCGGCGGTAATGCGGGTACGGGAGGCGGTGCCGGATTGCGGCGCATTATTATATCGATATACGGCAGCGATTTGTCAAGCATTAAAAACCTCCCGTCTGTTATAACATAACCTCAGTATACATAATTTTTTACGTTGTGTCAAGGCATGGGATAAAAATAACGGACATGCAGCAGTGCATATCCGTATTTATAAAGTATTTATAAAGCATTTATAAATTTTATAATATTTTTATTGTTTGTTGCGTTTGGATTTCTTTAATATATTCATTATATCGTCAAAATCGCTTTCCGGAATACCGTCGTCTTCAATGTCCGATTCTTTCGGCAGCTCTTCCTCAGGCTCATTTTCAGGTTCCGGCTGTTTCGGCGCGTCGTATCTGTTCTTTGAAGCATAATTGTCTCTCGGATTGACTTTTGGTTTATTCCGCGACGCGGTATAATCGTACGGCTCGTTCTTTACCGGCCCTTTGGAAATTACGCGCGCCGTATCTTTTTTCGCCGTATCACCCTCTTCATCCTTTACGGAATCAAAACCGGTTGCGATAACGGTTATTTTCATTGTGTCTTCAAGCGTGTTGTCGAACGCCGCGCCCCAGATGACCGTCGCGTCCGGATGCGCTTCGTCGGTTATCATCGAGGAAGCCAGTTCAATTTCGTCAAGCCCGATATCGGGTGATGCAGTTATATTTACAAGTATACCCATCGCGCCTTTTATGGATGTTTCAAGCAGCGGGCTTGAGATCGCCATCTTTGCCGCTTCTTCCGCTTTATCCTTGCCTTCCGCCTTGCCTTCACCCATATGAGCGCAGCCGGCGTTCTGCATAACCGCGGTCACATCCGCGAAGTCAAGGTTTACAATACCCGGCACATTTATCAGTTCCGATATGCTCTGAACGCCGCGGCGAAGGACATCGTCCGCTTCCGCGAACGCGTTCGCCAGCGTTATACGCGTATCCGATACCTGTTTGAGGCGTTCATTCGGGATAATGACAAGCGAGTCCACGCAATCGCGCAGTTTTGCAATGCCGCGCTCGGCAGCCTCCATACGGCGCCTTCCTTCAAACAGGAACGGTTTTGTGACAATTCCTATAGTCAGAATTCCAAGGTCCCGCGCAATTTTAGCCACTACCGGGGCCGCGCCGGTACCGGTTCCGCCGCCCATACCTGCGGTGATAAACAGCAGGTCGGTTCCCTGCAATGCAGCAGCGATTTCCTCACGGTTTTCCTCAGCGGCCTTCATACCCATTTCCGGGTTGCCGCCGGCACCATGACCCTGCGAACTCTTAATACCGATCTGGATGGTCAGATCAGCCTTGGAGATATTCAGAACCTGTTTATCGGTGTTCACGGCGATAAATTCGACGCCTTCGACCCCATCCTCGACCATGCGGTTGACCGCATTNNCCGACTACCTTAATGTTTGTAGTTCTCTCGTCTTCGGTTTCCAGAGTAAATTTCACGTTCATTTCCTCCTATGGAAAGAGCGGAGCAAAAGCCCACTTTTTCTCAGTCCGCTCCCTAATTTGACTTCCGGCTTTTATGGGCCATACGCTTTTATTTCCCAGAAAAGCGACTCACCGCACAGTCTGCGGCGCAGGGCCGGTGCATGACAGTCAGAGCGACCGTTTCCCTGTCCGCTCTGAACCCATGTTATAGCTATTATGGTAACAGATTTATCAGAAAAGTGCAAGGGAAAAAATGCAAAATTCATCTTCGACGGCAAATTTTTTCTTGAATTGCTAACAAATCACCTTTAATTTCCCCGAAAACAGATGAATTTACCATCACCCTGAAATTCCAGGCACACTTGGTGCCGGTACGCTTGGTGCATCCGTTCCGACACCGGCTCCAGTGCTTCCCGAACCGGACAACCCGCCGCCTGCCACACCGACCTGCGGCTGGGAACTCTGCTGAGAGGATTCACTGGAAGTCTGGGACTGGGATGCACTGTCCGAAGACGTCTGTGAAGCGGTATCCGAACTTGCAGCCGAAGAGGCAGTACCGCCGCCGGTCTGCTGGCCCGGCATCAGAGGCAGCATTACACCATCAGAAGTTGCGTAGGATTCCCCGGAGGCCTCAGAAGAGTCTTGTCCGTCCGAACTTTCCGTACCAGAGGATGTTTCGTCTGAACCGTCCTCTGTACCAGCAGTTTCTTGGCCGTCCGCTGTCTCCCCATCCGCCGTAGTTTCCTCCTCTGTGGTCTGATAGAGACTTTCTTCCAGTGTTTCGGAGTAAGGGTCCTTCCAGTTCCAGCCCGGCTGTGCTGCTCCTGCCGGTACCGCACAGGTTGCCTGGTTATTAAAGTATACCCGATCAGGATTGGTGATATCAATGACACCGGTTTCATCGACACCGACTGCGCCGGAATCATACAAAATCGACTTAAGGGTCGCGGTCTTGATATCCATATCAGTCAGCGTTCCGAAGTTAATCTCAATCCGGTTCTGATAATAGATCCGCAGCTGCATTGGGTCAGACAGCTCCATCGCCGAAATATCCTGTATCGAATAGTTGTACAGCTCGTCCCGGATGGTCCGCCAGATCGAAAACGACTCCTGCTGTTCCGTTTCCAGCTGGGACATGTACTCTCCGACTTCCAGCCCAGTCGGGTCCGGCCCGACAACCACCTGCCCGTCGACCGCAGCGGTTTCAGTCACCCCGATCAGCCGCCCGCTCTCGGTAAACTGGTAAAACATCCCGCCGAAGCTGACCTGCAAAACCGGTTCACCGTCCGTCACGACGATGTCCAGCTGGTCAGGGAAATGCCGTTTGATCTCGACCGACTCAGCAGATGTTAGCGTCTCCAGTGCCTGACTTTCCAGCTTGCCGACATTGAGCCGGATCAGGTTGTCCCCTTTGCGGGCATTGACTGCCGCCAGAATCTCTTCGGATGAATAAACACTGCTGCCGCTCGGGTTGAGCTTTGCAATGTTAAAAAAAACAGTCAGGGACAGGGTGATACAGACAATCGTCATAATCGTCCCCAGCAGGATATAATAAATAATATAATTCCGATGGCGCCGCCTTCTGCGGACATTCTGAACCTGTCCGATCTGCTGTTCGCGGCGAATCTGCTGACGCTCCTGCTGCCGGGCACGCTGCTGGGCGTTTTTGACATCCGCAAAAGAATGCCCCGATGTATTTTCCTGCCGCCTGTCCGTACTGGCGTCCTCCATTTTTTTATCCATATCCTGTTTTATGCCCCTCTCCCAGGCTGTTTTTATGAGTTTTCCTGCCTGTCAAAAAACCCGGGTCTGTTGCAAAATATCCGTTTTGCAACAGACCTGTCGTTTTATCTGATTCTCTCGATATCGGCGCCAAGCAGCCCCAGCGTCTTTTCCAGCCGCTCGTATCCACGGTCGATGTGGGAAAGCCCGTAAATTCTGCTTTCCCCCTCCGCTGTGAGTGCCGCCGTCACCAACGCCGCCCCGCCCCGCAGATCGCGGGCGTACAGCGTCGCGCCATGCAGCGGGCTTCCGCCGCGGATGACCGCCTCGCGTCCGCAGATGTCGATATCCGCGCCCATCCGTATCAGTTCGGGCAGATGCTTGAACCTGCTTTCAAAGACCGTCTCCCGCACCCGGGTTTCGCCATTGGCAGCGCATCCCATCGCGGTCAGGACCGGCTGGGCATCGGTCGGAAATCCCGGAAACGGTGCGGTCTCAACCAGCCCTGCGCCATTGAGCCGCCCGGGAGACACCAGACGGACACTGGAACGGAAGATTTCCAGCCTGCATCCCATCCGGCGCATCACTGCCATCAGACTGCCAATTGCCTCGGGCGCGCAGTCATCCAGCTCCAGCTTTCCGCCGGTCACCGCCGCGCATCCGAGCAGCGTCGCTGCCTCAATACGGTCAGGCATGATCGTATATTCTGTCCCATGCAGGGATTTTACCCCTTCGATGTAAATGACTGGGCTTCCCTCGCCGACGATATTCGCACCGCACCGGCGCAAAAATGAGCAGAGATCAACAATCTCCGGTTCCCTTGCAGCCCCGCGCAGCACGGTTTTTCCGTCAGCACAGACCGCCGCCAGCAATATATTTTCTGTCGCGCCGACACTCGGGAATGGCAGGGTAATCTCAGCTCCCCGCAGGCCATGATGGGTCGCGTAGAGCTTTTCACCCCGCTCGCGTATCTCCATCCCCAGTGCCCGAAGCCCCATCAGATGCAGGTCAACCGGCCTTGCCCCCAGTTCGCATCCGCCCGGCAGACAGAGGCTTGCTTCCCCTGCCCTGGCCGCGACCGACCCCAGAAAGATGACCGACGAACGCATCTCCCGTACCAGCCGGTCAGGGATTCTCGTCTCGCACAACCCGGAAGCATCGACTATAGCCTCCGAACCGGACAGAGCAGATGTACACCCCAGGCTGTCCAGGATCCGCAGTGATACTCCGGTATCCGACAGCCGCGGGACCCGTTTCAGGTGGACCGGGCTGTCACAGAGGACGCAGGCTGCCAGTATCGGCAAAACGCTGTTTTTTGCGCCATGGACCCGGACCCTGCCGGAAATCTTCCGCATCCCGCCTACTTTAAAGCAGGGGGAAGTGTCTGATTCCGCCTCGATTTTCTGCCGTTGTTTACATCCCACCGCGCGGCAGATGTCACATAGCCCATTGCCGCAGGGTTCCCGCTCTGCCAAAACAGCAGCCGGCTGTTCATGGTTTTCCGGCTTATACCCTGTTGCCTGCAACCCAAAAGGCCCCGGGCCAAAACGATAAAATGGTACCCGTCCATCCTCGGACAGAGAAAGGATGTCTTTTCCGACAGATTCAATTTTTTGCTGCACCTTATGCTGCACCGCAGTCAACTCCTCTCACAGTCGCCATCCTTTTCATTATATGCAGGACTGTGAGAGAATGTGCCTTGACTCAGCCGGTGATTCCCTTTTCGGCAAGGGTTGCCTGAATCGACGCACCGATGCGGGAACAGGTATCGGTCACCGCGAGCCTGCGGGCATTTTCCGAAAAACTGCGCACCCGCTGAGGATTGGCAGCAAACTTTTCAACCTCGCCGATCAGCCAGTCGCGTTTATAATCCTTTTCCTCAATGACCAGCGCGGCACCGGCATTCTGCAGCACCATACCATTGTGATACTGGTGATTCTCCGCGGCATAGGGGTACGGCACCAATATTGACGGCGCACCCACCGTCTCCAGTTCGCTGATGGTGATTGCACCGGCGCGGGAGATAACCAGATCGGCAGCGGCAAGATAGAGGTGCATCTGGTCGATAAATTCCATCGCATGGATACGGGGATATTTTGATAAANNCATAAATCAAGTCCCCGTTCCTTGAGCATCTTGGGGAAACGTTCCCGGCCATTTTTGCCAAAGCCGTGAATGTGATTGATTTCACCCTTTTCGGCATGCCATGCCATCAAATCGGCAGCCATTCGGTTGATCGCAGTCGCGCCGAGACTGCCGCCGACCGATACGATGGTAAAATGATCGTCCAGCCCCAGCTTTGCCCGGGCCTGCTGTTTGTCGATACCGATAAAACTGTGGCGGACAGGGTTGCCGACCACCTCGAACCGCTTTGCGTCCGGGATGCGCGCCTTAGCCTCCTCAAACGCGAGAAAGACTGTCTCGGCGCGGGGGGCAAGCATCTTGGTGGTCACGCCGGGATAGGCGTTCTGTTCATGCAGAAAGACCGGTATCCCCATCTGTTCCGCCTTGCGGATGATCGGGCCGGAGACATAACCGCCGGTACCGATTGCAAAATCCGGCTGAAACTCCTTGATAATCTGTTCAGCGCGATGCCCCGACCCCGCCAGCCAGACGGCAGCCTTGATATTGTGCGCGATATCCCACGGCAAAAAACTGCGGTAAAATCCAGCGACATGGATGTGGGCGACCGGATACCCCTGTTTGGGGATCATCGTGTCCTCCATATTGCCCGGAACCGCCGCAAACAAAAACTCCGCGCCAGGATAGATTTTCGCCAGTTCACCCGCGATGGCGACCGCCGGGTTGATATGCCCGCCGGTGCCGCCGCCCGCCAGAAGTATTCTCATCGCTAACATCCTTTCACCAGAAGCCGTTACAGCTCTCTGGAACTGATAATCTTGATTTCAGGCTTCTCTTTATCGCCGTCGCCCGTCGCCGGGTCCTTTTTGCGGGAGATTGCAGGCCGGCAGGAACGCGAGATATTCAGCACAACTCCGATCTGCGCCAGCTGCATCAGTGTCGCACTTCCGCCCGCCGAGAAGAAGGGCAGCGGGATACCGGTCGTCGGCATTGCATTGGAGACAACCGCGATATTGAGCAGTGCCTGGATGCCGAACTGGAAGACAACGCCGATGACGACCATCGAACTGAATTTATCCGGTGCCCGCATTGCAATGGAAAAACCGCTGGCCACAAACAGGATAAACAGCAAAATGATCGCCAGCGCACCCACCAGCCCCAGTTCTTCGCAGACAATCGCAAAGATAAAGTCGTTCTGCGGCTCGGAAACCCACAAAAACTTCTGGGTGGAATTGCCCAGCCCGACTCCGAACAGGCCGCCGCTGCCGATTGCATAGATCGACTGAACAACCTGCCAGGTACTGTTCGAGATATCGCTGAACGGGTCCAGCCAGCTGTCGATACGGGTGCTGATATAGCTGAATCCCATCAATTGCAGGATCACCAGACCGATCAGGCCGACCGGAATCAGCCCCGCCAGGTAATAGATCTTGGAACCGGCGACAAACATCATCACGCCGCAAATCAGGATCATCAGTATAATACAAGACATATGCCGCTGCAGCGCAATAACGCCTAGAACCGGAATCAGGTAGAGAAAAAACGGTTGGATACCCTTTTTCCAGGTATTCATCTGCCGGTAGTTAATCGAGATCAGGGCCGCGAATACGATGATCAGTCCAAACTTCATCAGCTCAGATGGCTGGAAGGTACCCAGCGGTCCCAGTTTAATCCAACGTCTGGCGCCACTGGTACTCGCGTTACCAGCGTCCTTAAAANNGTCAGTCCCAGACAAACGAAATAGATCACCTTATATAGCCGCAGGTACAGCTGGTAGGGAATATAGGACAGCAGATACATCGCAACCAGTCCCATTCCGACAAACAGACACTGTTTTTTAACCAGCGTCAGACCAGAGTTTGTTTCGTTAAGGGAAGTCGCATAGCTTGCCGAAAAGACCATGATCAGCCCGATCGTAACAAGCGTAACAACCAGGAAGAAGAAGGAAATATCAATCCTTCCAAGTTTGTTTTTCTTCACACGCGCCGGTTTCTTTGCGATCTGGGAACGCATCGAATTGTTCCGGCGGGTATTCTTTCCCGACGTCCGTCCAGCAGCTGTACGGGCAGACGCCTGACGGACAGCCGTATTTTTGCGGGCCGCGGAATCCCGGCGGGCCCTGGTATTGCGGCCGGAATTTACATCATGGCCGGTTCTGGTTGGGGTCATCCAGTCACTCCTTTACATCATCAAGCATATTGGGCAGCTGCCCGCCCCGGGACAGCGCCTGGCATCACAGATAAAGATATCCGCCCACGACTGCTGCGATTGAGCCGGCAAGTGACAAAAGGGCACAGATACCCGTCACCATTTTCCCGCTCAAACCGCGTTTAATCAGCCAGTCACCCAGGCTCGGACTGCTGGTTTGGCGTCCGGCCGCCTGTAAGGCAACATTTATCATAGCATAGATTCCTTCAAAAAGAAAGGGGAGCATTGCCGGAAGGATAAAAAGAGGNNGAGGTGCGCCGCCTGCAATTGCTGCCATCACCGGCAGCACGCTGCCAGCCATCGCGCCGCCGCTTCCTTCCCGCATCCGTTCGGGAGGAAATACCGACAGCATCATTCCCAGCAGTGCCCCTGCTCCGGCAAATGCCAGTGAACAGGCCCCCATCCGGGAAAATACCGCAAACACCCCGCCGCATCCAAGCGCACAGACAAGCGAAACGCTTGCACTCTGGCCGCTGGCTGCCTGCATCCGTTCGCCGCCCAGAGCCGCGCCAATCAGCATCACCAGCATGATCACCGTCCAGCCCTGCCCTGCATCCAGCTGACCGCCCGCAAACGGCAGCATCAGGATACTCGACCGGTCACCCGACAGCCGCACCCCGACCAGGAACGCGAAGCTGATGACAAACACCATCACCAGCCGCAGCAGAGGCGGCATCGCTCCCAGCCGTTTCGCCCTTCTCCAGTCGTCCATCAGCCCGACTGCGCCGATCAATGCGGTACAGACCACCACCGCCAGCATCTTTCCGGCCTCTGTCCGAATAGAGAAAGCCTCATCCGTCCCCAGCAGCAAAACCGCCGCCAAAACCAGTATTCCGACCGGAATCATCGCAAGCAGAAAAAGCAGCCCGCCAAACTCCGGCACAGCCCGGAGTCCCGGGCTGAATCCTTCTCCGTGTTTTTCAAATTCCGTCCGCGACAGCCCTTTTTTGTCCAGCCATCCGGCCAGCGGTTTGCCCGCGACAGCCGTGATCATAAATGCGGCCACCGCCGCCGCCATTGCAGTCAAGACAACCCTTCCTTTCTGCCTCAGCCGTTTGCCTCCGCCCGGCGGAGGTCCCGGTCATGATAGACATACCGGATAACCGTTTCCAGACGCGATTTTCTTCCGCCCTTGAACAGCAGCACATCCCCATTGCGCCGGTCGGTGCGCAGATACTGCGCGATCTCCTCCGACGACTGGAAAACCTGCACCCGGGTACGGGAATAAGGAGCAGCCCCTTCGGCCACCTCAGCGGCATGCTCTCCGCAGACAAGAATAATATCTGCGCCAGCCTGGGCGATCCTGCGCCCGGCTGCACGATGGGCGGACGCGGCGGCATTGCCGAGGTCTTCCATCTCGCCCAGAACCGCGATCTTGCGTTTCCCGTCAAATTTAGCGAAATAATCCGCCGCTTCCCGCACCGATTCGGGCGTTGAAGTCCAGCTGTCGTCGATGATTGTGACCCCCATCGAGGTCGTCATCAGGCTGAGCCGCCCGGGCAGCGGACGGAACCGTTCCAATCCCCGCTGAATCGTTGTCTCGGGTACCCCCATCAGCACTGCCGCCGCAAAAGCAGCCAGCGCATTATAGCAATTCCCAATCCCCGGCATTTGCAGCCGGATACGGGTCGTCTTTCCGTAACAGCTGACATCCATTACAGTCGCGTCCCGTTCACTGCGAATAATTTTTCCATTGACATCGCAAGGGGTTTCAATTCCATAGTACAGCACATCCCCCGAAACGTCACCCGCCAGATTGTACAGCATCGGATCATCGGCGCAGAGGATTACCGGGTCATTGCTGCTCATCGCGCGGGTCAGCGACATCCGTTCTTTCAAAATCGTCTCCCTGTTGCCGAACGACCCAAGGTGCGCGCTGCCGATACCGGTGATGATTGCCGCCGACGGACGGCAGATCTTTCCCAGCCGTTCAAAGCTGCCCGGTGTCGTAAATCCCATCTCGACCACTGCGCATCGGTCGTCGGCATCCAGTCCCAGCAGCGTCTCCGGCACACCGAGATCGCCGGTCAGTTCCCAACGGGTGCGGCTGGTCTTCTGTTCTTCCGACAGGATGCGGTAGAGCATCTCGCGAACGGTTGTCTTGCCGTCTGCGCCTGCAATGGTGATAATCCGGGTGTGGAACTGACGGCGGTACCACGACGCGATCCTGCAAAGGGTATCGTAAGGTGCTCCGTCCGAAACAGCGCAGGGGACACCCAGCCCATCACATGGATGGTCGGAGATCACCGCAGCCGCTCCCTTCGCTACTGCCTCAGCAGCTGAATCCGGCATCAGTTCCAGATAGAGACAGCCAGGGCGCACCTCGGCAAGGTCAGACGCAATCCAGCTGACCTCCATCTCTTTTTCCGGTTTTACGACCCAGCGGGCATCCGCTGCCTTTACGATCCAGTCAAGATTCATTTTTTGCATATCCTTGCCCCTTTTCAGCAGTATCGCCGCATTTTCCGTCCATCATGCGGGCTTATCGCGCTTTCATTTCTGCCAGCGCTTCTGCCACGACCTCCCGTTCGTCAAAATGGAGTTTCTCATGTCCGATAATCTGATAATCCTCATGCCCTTTACCGGCCAGGACAATGGTATCTCCCGGCTGGGCGTTGGCGATCGCGTAATAGATTGCTTCTTTCCGGTTGACAATCGTCACATGAGGGGTATCAAACCCTTCCAGCCCCGGCAAAATCTCGTCGATAATCGCCTGCGGGTCCTCCGTGCGGGGATTATCCGATGTCACGATGACAAAATCCGCGTATTTTGCAGCAGCAGCCGCCATCAGCGGACGCTTGGTGCGGTCACGGTCACCACCGCATCCGAACAGGCAGACCAGCCGCCCCCTGACCGTCTCTTTCAGCGATGAGAGGACGTTTTCCAGCGGGTCAGGCGCATGGGCATAGTCGGTAATGACGGTAAAGTCCCGTCCAGTCGGGATAATTTCAATCCGGCCCTTGACGCCGGTCACTTGGCCAAGCGAACGGACGATCTGTTCAATCCCAAGCCCCAGCTGGAGACAGGCACCTGCTGCCGCCAGCGCGTTGCGGACCGAAAACAGCCCCGGCATCGCAAAATCCACCGGATAATCTTTTCCTTTATATACCAGTACAAACTGCACGCTTTCCGGGTGGCAGACGATATCCTTTGCCCAAAGATCCGCCTCTTTTTCCGCTGAAAAGGTCAGTACCGGGATTTCCCTGCCTGCGATCCCGGGCAGCTGTTCCAGCAATGTCCGCCCATGTGGGTCGTCGATTCCAATGACCGCGCTGTCACAGCGTGCAAACAGCTTTTTCTTGGCGGCAAAATAGCTTTCCATATCCCCGTGATAATCCAGATGTTCATGGGAAAGGTTGGTAAATACAGCGGTCTGATACCAGCTGTCGCCAATCCGCTGCTGCTCCAGCGCGTGGGAGGAAACTTCCATCACACAGTATCCGCACCCGGCATCCCGCATCTGTGCATAAAGGGATTCCAGTTCCATCGCCTCGGGGGTGGTATTTTCCGCATGGATGGCCTTTTCGCCGATCTCGTTCTGGATTGTGCCGATCAGGCCGACCATATTGCCGGCGTCGGTCAGAATCCGCTTCATCAGATTGGTGACAGTCGTCTTACCCTTGGTCCCGGTGACGCCCGCGAGTTTCAGCGCACGGGCAGGATGCCCGAAAAAGGCGGATGCCGCCCGGCCGTAAAAATCATGGGTATCGCTGACGGTAATCTCCCGTTCCAGCCCCAGTTTACGCTCGGTAACGATACAGGCTGCGCCTTTTTCCAGCGCAGCAGCCGCAAAGGTATGCCCGTCGACATTGCCGCCCCGGATACAGACAAAGAGACTTCCTTTCCCCGCCTGTCTTGAATCGCAGGTAATTGTGGTAATCTCACAGTCAAATCCGGGCTTTTCCCCGAGTGACAGCCCATCTGAGCAATCTATTCCGTTCAAAATTTCTGAAAGCAGCATCCTGTTTCTTCCTTTCTAAACCATCTTATCCAAAGCCGCCGGATACTCCGGCCTCTGATCAGGCACCGTCCTCACCCGAAACAACGCATTCAATCTCAACAACGGTTCCCCGTGCAAGCGAATCTCCCGCCTCATATTCCTGCGAAACGACCTTTGCTTTGGCATTGTTGGCAGCACCGCCAGTTACCCGGACGTTAAGACCGTAATTGCCCAGCGTCTGGCTTGCCTGTGTCGGCGACAGCCCGATGACGTTCGGCATTGTCACCATCGAAATATCTCCGCTCTCGGTATACAGTACGATGGTCGACTCGTTCGGCACACGGCTGCTCTCATCCGGGAAGACATCGACGACCGAATCACCATTCCCAATGACATAAGCATCCAATCCCTGAGACGAAAGTTTGGATTTTGCGGTCGCGACATCCAGACCGACCAGATTGTTCGGAACCGATACATCCTGATTTTCCAGTTCCTCCTCAGTGAAGGTAGTGGTCACGCCGAGATACGGCAGAATATCCTGCATGATACTGGAAGCGAGAGGTCCGACGACAGTATTTGCATAAGAGGTGTCGCCCTGCGTCGGACTGTCAATCAGAACAATTGCCGCGACCTGCGGATCGTCCGCCGGTGCAAAAACGAAGTAGGAGAAGACGTACATTTCCTCTTCGCCTTCTTCCACCTTGTTGGAAAGGATCTGTGCGGTACCGGACTTGCCGCCGATGCTGTAGCCTTTAACATAGGCATTGGTACCGCCGTTTGCCGAAACAACCTGTTCCAGCGCATCCCGCATGATGGCGGAGTTTTCTTCCGAAATCACCTGCCGTTTGACAGTCGTGCCGAATTCCTGAACGGTATTGCCGTCAGAGTCGATAATCCGGTCAACAACACGGGGGACCAACAGGTTACCGCCATTGATTGCCGCAACGGCTGCCGTCAGCATCTGCAAAGGGGTCATCGTGTTGGACTGGCCAAACGAACAGGACGCCAGCGAGATGTTGTTCATCGTATCGTCGTAATAAACGCCAATTCTCTCAGCCGGCAGGTCAATACCGGTCTTTTCGCTCAGGCCGAACGCCTGGTAGTATTCAAAAAACCGTTCCTGTCCAAGGTCAAGGCCGATCTGCATGAATGCAGGGTTGCAGGAGTTGACCAGTGCCTGGGTAAAGGTTTCGGCGCCATGTCCGGTACGGTTGTGGCAGTGGATAGACAGGGTGGAACTTCCGTCCTGGAAGTTGACGACACCGTTGCAGTAGTAGGTAGAAGCGAGACTCGCAGTCCCCTCCTCCAGTGCAGCGGATGCGGTAACAACCTTGAAAACGGAACCGGGCTCATAGGTATCGGTGATTGCCTTATTCTGCCACTGAGCCTCGCGGGCCTCCTGCCGGGCCTCTGTCTTCTCATCTTCGGTTTCCAGCTCTTCGATCTGATCGAGGGTATACTGGTAGGTCAGCGTATACGGGTCGTTGCAGTCATAATGCGGATAATCAGCCATGCCAAGGATTGCGCCGGTATTGGTATCCATAACCATGATCAGCGCGCCGCCTTCCGGCTGGTACTGATCGACCGCACTTTGCAGTTCCTTTTCGATATACTGCTGGATAACCGTGTCAATTGTCGTAACGATGGAATAACCGTCTACCGCGTCAAAGGTCTTCTCATAGGTCGTCGGCAGATTGTCGCCGAGTGCGTCCTTCGCGGTGATAACCCGGCCATTTACGCCTGATAATACACTATTGTACTGTGCTTCCAGCCCGTATACACCGGTATTTTCACTATTACAAAAACCAATGACGCTGGACGCAAGGGTGGAATAGGGGTAATAGCGTTTGGTGGAAACCTCCGTCGAAACGCCGACATAGCCGTATTCCGACAGCATTTCCTGCAAGGCTGTGACGGTGTTTTTATCCACACGATCGGCAACCTTGCGGTAGTTTTTGGTGGTATAGGACATCTGTTCGAGGATATAGTCGACATCCTTGCCCAGGACTTCCGCCAGACGGGTCGCGAACCGTTCCAGGTCCCCTTCTTTGTCGATCAGATTGCCTTCCGCATCCTTTTCAGGAATATTCTCATCAATCGTATTCGGGTCGATGATGATATTCCAGGCGGTCGCGCTCTGGGCAAGCACATTCATATTGGTATCATAGATGGTACCGCGATTGGCTGTGATGGTCATATCCGACAGCTGCTGGCGGGCAGCACGTCCTTCCATCTCCTCCCCACGGACAATCGACCAGTTGAACAGGTTGGCGACCACCCACACCAGAATAATCGTCATAACCGGGCAAACTACAAAAACCAGCCGTTGCATCGACGTAAATTTATCCAGTCTTTTGAAAAAGCGAAACATAAAACCCTCCCAAGTATAACGGGTGCACAGGCAGCGCATATGATTACAGGCAGTTTTCGTACCGGCTTACTGTCTGTTCAGCAAAAAATAGACACAGTGCAAAACATCTGTAAACATTTACGAAAAATGCCTATATATGAACAGAAGGTTAAGATAAACCATCTCAACCTCCTATTATTTCCTATTCAGTTATAGCCGCGAATATGTATCAGATGTCAATGCCCAATCCTTCCAGAAACTCCACCAGAATATCTACCAGTGTCTTGCTCTTTTCCGGAGTCTGGATCACATTTTCCTGCTCAACCTTCAGATATGTGACCTGTGAGTTGTCAGGTTTGACCATTCCCAGCTCTTCGGTCGCGATTTCCTCGACCCGAGCCAGCGACATCTGGCCGTCCAGTTCCGCCTCCATCCTGACCTTTTCACTGGTCAATTCGGACAGGTAATCGGTTGCCTCATTGATACCGACATTCAGCTGGGCGATCTGCACCCGTCCGTACAGGGCGGCAAATACAATCGCGAGGATGACCAGCGCCGACGACAGAATCCGTGCCGGATGGACGACTCGTTCCCGTTTGGGCAGCCGTTCAATCGCCGGCGCATGTGAAGGTCCTGAAAACTGTTCAAAATTATAGTCTCTTTTTGATGCGAGATTGCTTTGCATGGAAGCATTACTCCTTTGAGGAATTAGTCATTGCGGGCATGGATCTTCTCCAATATCCGCAGCTTGGCACTGGCTGAACGGTGGTTTTCGGCCAGCTCACTGCTGCTGGGCAGGATCGGCTTTTTATTGACCAGCATCGCCGCCGGCGTCCGTCCGCAGACGCATACCGGGAATTCCGGCGGGCAGATACAGCCCGTCGCAAGCTGGGCAAACTTCTGCTTGACCATCCGGTCCTCCAGCGAATGGAAGGTGATGATCACCAGCCTGCCGCCCTCCGAAAGGCAGTCAAACGCGGCGTCAATCCCCTGGGACAGCACGTCCAGCTCGGAATTGACTGCGATCCGCAGTGCCTGAAAGGTGCGCTTACAGGGATTCTTGTCCCTTTTGGCAGCCGCCGGCATCGACGCCTTGACGATCTCAACCAGCTGCAATGTTGTTTCGACCGGGGCCTTTTCCCTGGCCCGGACGATGTTACGGGCGATCGAACGGGCGTACCGTTCTTCCCCATATTCCCATAAAATTCTTGCGATTTCCCATTCCGGCAGGCTGGCAAGCAGATCAGCCGCCGTTGTCCCAGTCTGGGACATCCGCATGTCCAGCGGTGCATCTTCCCGATAGGAGAATCCGCGGGACGGGTTGTCCAACTGCCAGGACGACACTCCCAGATCCAAAAGGACCCCATCGACCGGAAGCGCCTGACGGGCCTCCAGTACTTCTTTCATCCGGCAGAAGTTGGTCTGAATGACCTCCGCCTGCGGGAATTCTGCCAGACGCCCGGCCGCAACCTGTACTGCGTCCGGGTCCTGGTCGAGTGCATAAAGCCTGCCGCCGGTCAGCCGTGCGGCAATTTCCCTGCTGTGGCCGGCACCGCCCGCCGTCCCGTCGACATATCTGCCGTCCGGGCGGATGCGGAGACCTTCCAGGCATTCCCGGAGCAGCACGCTGTAATGTGTAAACTCCATCAATGCCCCTCCACAGTCAGTTATAAATGAAACCAGGTACAACAGGGTATACCAATCCCATTGATATCATTATTATACCGTCTTTTCAAAGATTTTGCAACAGTTTTTTAAAAACGGGCTATTCTTTTTCCATGAAAAAAAAGAATAATTCAACCAAAATCGTCTGAAAGTGCCTCTTCCGGCAGCAGATCCACCGCAGCAGCAGCCTTTTCAAACGCCGACAGAANNAGCTGTGTTTTTCCGACCGCAGCGCAACAATCAGGTCGGCGCACCGGCTATTCCGCTGAAAGATACTGCGTGTCACGGTGACCTTTGCGATCTTGTCAGCGCGGCAGACAACGGTAATCAGCCGATAGCCTCTGGTTGCCCGGAAGGTAAAGGTATTCTGCCGCTGCCCGACACCATTGTGGAAAAAGGACCACAGCCTGACCACCAGATGCCATCCGGCAGGCAAAACCATCATTCCCCCGACAAACACCACCAGTTCCCAGATGCTCGGCAGCCACCGCCATGCCGCCCGCCATCCGATCAGCAGAAGCCCGCACAGCAAAATATCCGGCCATACTGTCCGCCACAGCGTCCGCAGCGGCGGACGCCAGCGGTTGGGTGCCGGGCGCAGTTCGGGAAGGATCAGCGACAGGCTCCTGCGCAGGTCATCCCGTCCGACCGCAGGGAGGAGGACTGATTGTTCATTCTTTTCCTTGCCGTATCCCGTGCAGCTGACCATCCCGGCGTAATAGCCGAAAATTTTTGTCAGGATACTCTGGCGCAGCTGCAAAAAATTGACCCTGCCAGCTGAAAGCAGGTATTCTCTGACCGTCACGATCCCGCAGCGGATATACAGTTCCCCGCCCCGTCTGACCGCCTGGAACCCGAGGTGACGGATTAGATTGAGTGCAAAGTCGATCAGCCATCCACCCAACAGCACCCCTGCAATCACTGCCGCGACCGGTGGCAGCCAGAAGGCAACCAGCCGCATAATCCGTGTCAGCGAAGTGATCAGCCGGTCTTCGGCCTCCTGACCCAGCAGCTTGCCGCTTTGGGAGATCAGCGTCGCAGCAAAGAGCGCGCCGCCGATCGAGTCAGAGGTGATCAAGGACAATATCCCAACATACCATCCCCGTGGCCCATACCTCCTGACCATGACCGGACCACCATCCAGCTGGCCGGAAAAACGGCTGCACAGATTTTCTGCATCCTTCCTGCGCAGAAGAAGCCGAACATCCGGGGTGTGCTTATTGCCGGCGTCAGTCTCAATCCGCACCCGCACCGCACGCAGCGGCTTAAAATACCAGGTATGCTCAACCGATACCGATGAAATATTGCCCAATAAAATAATTCTTTTTTTGGGCAGCAGCAATCCTGAACAGCTTTCCACCCGGTCTTCACCAATCCGCAGGCCGGTAAACATCCATCGTACAACGCCTGCCGCAACAATGGCCAGAAGCACCAGCACGTCCAGCCAAACACCCCTCAGCCAGCTGTACGGGTCACCGGTAAACAGCATAAGCGAACGGACCAGCGGAAGCAGCAGCAGCGCAATATACCGCTTAAAGCCATCAATGATTGCAATTGGGTGCTGACGGGAATACTCTTTCCGTTCAGACAACATTCCCGGCATCATCCATCCCTTCTGTTTTTTCTGCATTTTCCGTATTCTCAGACGGGAGCAGCAATGCAAGCAGCTTTTCCGCGTCCTTTTTATCCAGCAGCGGCAGCAGCATACTTCCTCCCATCGCCGAAACCAGCAAGCTGGCAATCTCCGGCTTCGGAAAGGGGCATTTTACCACAGTCACTGCCATAATGGAAGAAAGACGGATCCGGCGATTGATCTGATACAGAATACCGCTCCGGTATTCAATATATTGATCAGTCAGCGTAAAATGGCAGCTCCGCCAGAAAAAACCGGCATATACGGCTCCTGCCGCTGCCGCCAGAGAACTTCCCGCCAGCAGCCAGCCGCGCAGTGCGGTAAACGGCTGGGTAAACAGCAGCACCAGTGCCACCGCGCCGCACCATATCACCAGCACCGCCAACGAGATCAGCAGCTGCATCCACCGGGTAACTCCGCCCTCCATCCATCACACCTCCATTCCGATATATTCTTATATTATAACAGAACGGCCATCCTGCCGCAACCCATCCCCGCAGACTTTATAAAACCACCACTATAAATTTACCAACGCTTCATTTGCATTTAACAGTAATTGTGCTATACTGGAAATGTATGTAAAATCAGCCGGAACTACCTCTCCGGCGGTTTTTAGGAGGTTTACCGTGAAGCATCAATCAACCGACCCGCGACCCGCCGGGTCAGCAGGCTATACCTTCCAGTCTGCCGGTATCCGACAGGAATCAGCTGTACGGCAATATGTCCGGGTATTCCTGCTGGCACTGGCACTGGGATTTATCATTTACCTGCCCTTTTTGATTATGGACAGCGGGATGTTTGTCTATTACGGAGATTATAATGTCCAGCAGATTCCATTTTATCAGATGTGCCATGACATGATTCGTTCGGGGGAAACCGGATGGAACTGGTACACCGATCTTGGCTCCAACTTTATCGGTTCATACGCCTTTTATCTGATGGGCAGCCCGTTTTTCTGGCTGACGATTCCGTTCCCGAGCGAAGCAGTTCCCTATCTGCTGGCGCCCCTGATGATGCTCAAGCTGGCGACAGCGGCCGTCACCTCATTCGGCTATCTCAAACGGTTTGTCAAAAACCCGGGGTATGCGATGCTGGGCGGGCTGATGTACGCCTTTTCCGGCTACAGCATTTACAACATCTTCTTTAACCATTTTCATGAGGTCATCGCCTTTTTCCCGCTGCTGCTGATCGCGATGGAAGAATTCTTCATTGAAGAACGGCGCGGGACCTTTGCGCTGGCGGTCGGGCTGCTGGCGGTGGTCAATTATTATTTCTTTTTCGGCGAGGTCATTTTTGCGGTTCTTTATTTCACCGTCTGTGCTTTTACCCGAAAGGAATACCGGGTCACAGNNTCACAGTCAAAAAATTCCTGCTGCTGGGAGTGGAGGCGGTCATCGGGCTGCTGATGGCGGGCTGCCTGCTGCTGCCGTCGATCCTGATGGTGCTGTCCAATCCACGGCTGGACAACTGGCTGCTGGGCTGGAGCGGGCTGTTTTATGGCAACGAACAGCGATACGGGCTGATTCTGGCCAGCCTCTTCTTCCCGCCGGACGTGCCCGCCTATCCGAATATGTTCCCCGACTCCAACGCCAAATGGTCAAGTGTATCCCTCTATCTGCCGATGTTCTCAACAGTCGGGGTAATCGCCTGGTTCAAGATGAAAAAGAAAGACTGGCTCAAAAAACTGCTGCTGATCTCACTTTTCATCGCGCTGATTCCGATTCTGAACAGTGCCTTCTCGCTGTTCAACTCAGCTTATTACGCCAGATGGTTCTATATGCCGCTGCTGCTGATGGCGGCCGCGACCGTCCAGGCACTGGAGCAGGCCGAACCGGATACACTGCGCAGCGGCATTCGCTGGACATTGCTGGCGGTTCTCGGCTTTTCGGTCATTGCGGTCTTCCCCAAAAACGGCGAAGACGGCGAAATTGTCTTTGGCCAGCTGATGGAATATCCTGAGCGGTTTGTCGCGTATCTGGCAATCGTACTGGCGGGACTGTTGATGGTCACCCTGCTGGTGCGGATGCCCAGGCGTCGGATGATTCGTCCGGCCACCGGCTGTCTGGCACTGCTGATCTGTACCACCTCCATCGTAATGCTGGCAATCGGAAAAGGCAACGCGACTACTGTACACCGGGTCATGGATATGGGGTTAAACGGCAGCTTTGAAACGATCGCCGCCGATACAGACGACGTTTATCGGATTGACATGTACAATTCCGGTGACAACCGCTGTATGGACAACTTCCCGATGTACTGGAAAATCCCGACCATCCAGTCGTTCCATTCGGTTGTTTCCGGGTCGATCTTCACCTTCTATGACCTGCTGGGAATCGAGCGGAATGTCGCTTCCCGGCCGGACATCTCCTATTCCGGGCTGCGGATCCTGACCTCCTGCAAATACCTGCTGACCTATGTCAATGAGGAAAAATACGAGGACATCCCCGGCCATACCTATCTGACAACCGAAAACGATCTGGATATCTACACCAACGACAACTATGTCCCGATGGGATTTGCCTATAGTTTTTACCTGACCGATGAGGATATCGAACAGGCGGGCGACGACGTCGATTGCCTGCTGCTCAACGGTGTCTACCTTTCGGACGAGCAGATTGAAAAATACAGCGACATCCTCTTCCAGCTGCCCGACGCGCTCCCCATCCCGACCACCGAAGAACAGCTCTCCCAGGCTGCAAACCGGCTGCGGGACAACAGCTGTGACAGCTTTATCCGGGACAAAACCGGCTTTACCGCATCCTTTACCGATAACAGGGACCGGCTGGTCTTCTTCTCAGTCCCGTGGGATTCAGGGTGGAGCGCGACAGTCAATGGTGAGCCTGTCGAAATCGAAAATGTCAGCGGCGGAATGATGGCGGTACGGGTCCCGGCTGGGACAAGCGAAATCCGGTTTGATTATCGGACGCCCGGTCTGACGGCTGGTTTCCTGATCACACTGGGGGCATTTGGCCTTTGGGGAATCTATCTGTGGCTGGTACGGCGGTTCAGCCCCCGTTCGGCACTGCTGTTTGTACGCCGCAACCGTCATGGCGCACTCAGATGCAAAATTGAAGAAATCCCGCTGGAAGGCGCTTATATCCGTACCATCCTTTCGGAAGCCAACCATCTGCGCACCCGTCCCCGTACTCTGCACCGGAAAAAGGAGTCTCCGTCTGAGGACGATACCATCTGAAAGAAAGGACGCTGACCAATCAATGGATCTGATCAAACAAAACCGTGACTGCCCGGTGCTGTATGTGGTAGTCCCCTGTTATAATGAAGAAGAAGTCCTCCCCGAAACGGCCAAACGGATGCGTGCCAAACTCCGCGCCCTGATCGCTGACAAAAAAATCTCTCCCCGCAGCCGGATTCTGTTTGTCAATGACGGCAGCCGGGACCGGACCTGGGAGATGATTGAAACGCTGACCCATGCTGACCCATTGTTTGCCGGAGTCAAACTGTCCCGCAACCGCGGCCATCAAAACGCAGTGCTGGCCGGGCTGATGACGGCACGGGAGCTGTGCGACTGTGCAATCTCGATCGACGCCGACCTTCAGGATGATATCAACGCAATTGATGGAATGGTCGCCGATTTTGTCGCCGGAAGCGATATTGTCTACGGTGTCCGCTCCTCCCGCGATACTGACACCTTTTTCAAGCGGTTCACCGCCGAAGGATATTATCATGTCATGCAGAAGATGGGGGTCGACCTGGTCTTCAACCATGCCGATTACCGGCTAATGAGCGCGCGGGCACTGGAAGCCCTCTCTTCCTATCGGGAAGTCAACCTGTTTTTGCGGGGCATTGTCCCGCAGATCGGCTATAAAACCTCGACTGTCACCTATGCCCGCACCGAACGGTTCGCCGGAGAAAGCAAATACCCCCTCAAAAAGATGCTGGCGCTCGCATGGGACGGCATTACCTCCTTTTCACTGCGGCCGGTATCCATGCTGATCGGACTCGGACTGCTGATCACCGGCGGCAGTTTGGCAGCAGGGCTGGTGCTGCTGATTATCCAGCTGGTGACCGGTGCGCTGACCGGAACCGCTGCCATCCTCTTTTCGATCTGGCTGGCATGCGGGCTGGTTCTCTGCGGGCTGGGACTGACCGGCGAATATATCGGGAAAATCTATGAGGAAGTCAAGGACCGCCCGCGATACTTTATCGAAGCTGTCTCCCTTGACCCGGGTCAGCAGCAGAATCCTGCGCAGGATTCTGC
>DCTE01000102.1:0-8434 GCA_002329405.1 Ruminococcaceae bacterium UBA1448
GCGGCCCCGCCGACCAACGGCGCGCTGCAGGAGTACGTGGTGCACCCGACGGACATGTGCTTTAAGCTTCCGGACAACGTGTCTTCCATGGAGGGCGCGCTGGTGGAACCGCTGGCGGTGGGCCTTTACGCTACCCAGCAGGGCGGCGTATCGCTGGGCGACGGGATTATCGTTCTGGGCTGCGGCTGCATCGGCCTGGTGACGCTGATGGCGGCGAAGGCCCGCGGCGCGTCAAAGATTGTGGCGGTCGATCTGTACCCAAAGCGCCTGGAGGTGGCCCGGCGGCTGGGCGCGACCGAAGTCATCGACGCGTCCTCCGAGGATGTCGAGGCGCGCGTCAAGGCGCTGTTTGACGGCGACGGCGCGGACATCGTGCTGGAAACCGCGGGCTCCCCGCATACCATCGCCCAGACGCCCTTCCTGACCCGCCGCGGCGGCACCATCGTGCTGGTGGGCATGAGCCCGGAGGCGACCGTGGCGTTCAACTTTCAGCAGATTATGATGAAGGAACTGGAGATTCAGTCGGTGTTCCGCTACCGGAACCTCTACCCCAAGGCGATTGCGGCGATCTCCAGCGGCGCCATCGACGTCCGACAGATCGTCAGCGACGAATTCACCTTCGACGAGAGCGATCTGGCCTTCCGCACCTCCGTGGAAAAGGCGGCCGATATGGTGAAGGCGGTCATCAAGTTTTAGTCTGTCCCGGCATGAGCGACGAAAGGAGAGTGCGGGAGGTAAGATGAACGAAGCCGATAAGCTGGAATTCCGGCACATCAGCAAGTCGTTTCCCGGCGTCAAGGCACTTGACGACATCAGCCTGAAGGTGCGCGCCGGCAAGGTGCACGTCATCTGCGGCGAGAACGGCGCGGGAAAATCAACCCTCGTCAAGATTCTCAACGGCATCTACGCGCCGGACTCGGGCGAGATTCTGATTGATGGCGTGCCAGTCAAGATCAAAAGCCCCATCGACGCGCAGGCCCAGGGCATCTTCATCCGCAACACCGTGTGCTACCCCCGCCTGAACGTCAAAATCGTCGGCACCCACGCGGGGCTTACCGTGGGCGAGGATGGCGCCACCCACCAGTGCCTCGAGGATCTGGCGCTGATGCGTTCCATTCCGGGGATGACGGTCATCTGCCCCGCGGACGGCGAGGAGACCCGCCAGGCCGTCCGGGCGGTTTCGGAGTACGCGGGCCCCGTCTATCTTCGGCTCGGGCGCCTGGCGGTCGCCCCGGTTTCAGACTTTGAAGGCTACAGGTTTGAAATCGGCAGGGCGGTAACGCTCCGCGGCGGAAACGATGTGACGATCGCCGCGACCGGCATCATGGTGCAGGAGGCGCTGCGGGCGGCGGACGCACTCGGGGCCGAGGGCATCCGCGCGCGCGTTGTCAACATCCATACCGTCAAGCCCCTGGATGAGAAGACGATTCTGGACGCGGCCCGCGAAACGGGGGCCATCGTCACCGCCGAGGAGCACAACGTGCTGGGCGGCCTGGGCGGCGCGGTGGCGGAGGTCGTGGCGGAGCGGTTCCCGGTCCCGGTGGTGCGCGTCGGCGCGCGGGACACCTTTGGCCGTTCGGGCGACGCCCTTCAGCTGATGCAGGCATACGGCTTGACCGCCGAGGAGATTGTCCGCCAGTGCAAGGTGGCGCTGGCGCTGAAGGGATAAGCCGGAAAAAGACGTCCAGGCAGCGGGGATGGAATGGCCGAAGGCGCGCCGCCCGATACCAGGGGGAGAATGGGAAAGAAAATGATGGACGTTCAGGGCCGTACGAAAAAGTAATTCCTCAAATGCGGATGGACGCCGCCGCCGCGATATGGTCCGCGCGGGGATCGGCGCCGAGACGCAAAGGTAGACAGCGGAACGGCCCGTATGGTATGCTACTGCGGAAAACCGCTGAGGCGCGGAACCGGGGAGGCCCGCCGTCCCTCGGCCGCAGAGCAAGGAGGGGAACGCCCCGTGAGCGATCTCGTGGTACCAAAAGGGTACGCGCCGGTTCTGTCGATCTATGAAACCCAAACCGCCATCGGAATACTGAAAAGGAGGTTTGAAGACGGCCTGTGCAGGGCCCTGAACCTCAAGCGGGTGTCGGCGCCGCTTTTTGTCGAGCCGCAGACCGGGCTGAATGACGATCTGAACGGCGTGGAGCGCCCGGTGGATTTTGAAGTCCGCGAAACGGGGGGCGACGTGCAGATCGTGCAGTCCCTCGCCAAATGGAAGCGGGTGGCGCTGCACAAGTACGGCTTTCCTGTGGGCGAAGGGCTGTACACCGACATGAACGCGATCCGCCGTGATGAGGAGATGGACAACCTCCACTCCATCTACGTCGACCAGTGGGACTGGGAAAAGGTCATCACCAAAGGAGAACGCACACCCGAATACCTCTGCCGGACAGTGCGCAGCATCGTGCACGCAATCTGCGCAACCCAGAAGACGCTGTGGGCAATCTTCCCCCAGCTGAGCACACATGCTCCCCTTAAAGAAGACGTCACCTTCATCACCACCCAGCAGCTGGAGGACCGCTACCCTGATCTGACCCCAAAGGAACGTGAAAACGTGATTACTCGTGAGCTGGGGACAGTCTTCCTGATGCAGATTGGCGGCGCACTCAGAAGCGGCAAGCCGCACGACGGACGCGCTCCCGACTATGACGACTGGAGCCTGAACGGAGATATCCTGTTCTGGAATGAGACGCTGGGATGCGGATTTGAAGTATCGTCAATGGGCATTCGGGTCAGCCCGGAGAGCCTCGACCGGCAGCTGACGATTGCCGGATGCGACGACCGGCGTGCACTTCCCTTCCATCGCGCTCTGCTGGCAGGCGAGCTGCCGTATACAATCGGCGGCGGTATCGGGCAGTCGCGGCTGTGCATGCTGCTGCTGGGCAGTGCTCACATCGGCGAAGTGCAGTCCTCGGTCTGGGACAGCGAAACCCTGGAGCAGTGTAAAAAAGCCGGCATCCCGATCCTCTGATGCAGTGCCTGTACGCACACTGTCCGTCTGTTCACGCGAGCGCAGAGCGAGCTCCAAAGTTTTGCACAATGTGGGGGCGGTCATGACAAAAAAGTTTTACTCGATTTTTTTAAAAAATCGCAGGTCCAGGACAGAGTCCTGGTCGTCATCCGCAGATGGCGAAATCTCTTATCCCAAAATTAGCTCAGCAAGGGGTAGTCCAATGCCCGCAGGCATTGGGCGTNNGCGTGCAATTCCCGAAGGGATTTGCTGGACGCTATAGCAAGGGCGTCCTCTATGGATGAAGGGGGTTCGATGCCCCTTTCATCCATAAAAATCGAGCGAGTGGGTCAGGTTTCGGTTTTCTTATCCAGTTGGGACTACGTGGGCCGGCACGGCGCTGACTGGTTTTTGACCGGTTTCCCTCCTCAACTGTCCGGTGGACAGTTGAGGACGGCAGAGTGTTTGCTGCCAGTTTGCCGATGTAGTACTGCCGCACCCGGATATCCGTCTCAATAAACAAACCCGTTCATAACAAAAACTGCCTGTCCCGGCTGCTGGTTTGACCAATGCCGGACAGGCAGTTTTTCATTTCATGCACGATAAAATGTTAAAAATCAGATTTCCGGTTCAGCCTGTTTTTCAGATTCAGGCTGACGCTGTTCAGCGGTAACTGTCTGGGCGGCAGCGTCGCTCTTGAGGCGGATGTTTTTCCATTTGCCGCTCTGATAGCGCATCAGCACCAGCGTCGAACGGAGCAGCTGGTCACAGGCCATCGCGATCCATGCACCGTACAGCCCGATCTTGATGCCATTGATCAGCACAATTGCTACAACCGGACGCACCAGCAAAACGGTGATAAAGGTGATGACAGCCGTTGCCCGTGTGTCACCGGCACCCCGCAGGCCGCCCGCGATGATAAACTGGGAGGTCTGGAGCGGCTGCAAAACGGCGACGATCAGCAGAATCTGTGCGCCGACCCGGATAATTTCGGGGTCCTTGTTGTACAGCCCGACCAGCGTCCCGCCAAAGAAGACAAAGACCAGTGCCAGTACGACCGCACAGATCATACCGATACGGCGGGTACGGGAGCAGTAGGCCTGCGCCATATCCGGCCGCCGTTTGCCCAGCGACTGTCCCATCAGGGTGGTTGCCGAAACCGCGAACGCCTGACCGGTCATGAAGGAGAGGGCCTGGATGTTCATGCAGACCTGATGGGTTGCATAGGCGGTGGTGCCCAGCGTCGCGACCGTCTTGGAGAAGATGATCATGCCGGCGCGCATCAGCAGCTGTTCAATCATTGCCGGGACGCCGATGCCCAGCATATCGGTCAGCGTCGCGCGGTCGGGCATGAAGCCCCGCCGCAGCTCCAGCTGGAGGAACCCATTGCCGCGCAGGATCAGGTAAAGGGCGATGATAAAGGCGACGACCTGGCCGATGACTGTTGCCAGCGAAGCACCCGCGACATCCATTTCCGGGAAGCCCCAGTTGCCGTAGATCAGCAGCCAGTTGAAAAAGACGTTGACGATGTTGGCAATCAGATTGTAGAACATGCTGGAGCGGGAATCGCCGACACCGCGCAGTGATGCTGTAATGGTACTTGTCAGTGCCATCGTCATGAATCCAGCCATCTGGATTTGCAGGTACTGGGTGGCCCAGACGGTGACATGTTCTTCGGTCGAACCCATGAAAATGACCATCGGACGGGCAAAGATAACCCCCAATACCGACAGGATCAGCGTAGTAAAGAAGGTGAACATCAGCCCCTGTCTTACGACAAGGTTGGCTTTTTCCCGGTCGCCGATCCCTTTGTATCGTGCGACCAGCGCGGTGACGCCTGTGTTCATCGCCATAAAGGCGGTCATCAGCAAAAACTTTGGGTGTGTTGTCAGTCCGACCGCAGTCAGTGCCTGTGCACCGAGCGACGGATTTGCCTCGCCGCCGATGGAACCGACCATCATCAGGTCGACCATCGAGGCCAGCTGTGTCAGGATCAGCTCAACAAAGCTGGGCCAGGCGATGCGGATGATGTCGGAATAAAGCTCCCGGGATGCGACGCCTTCCGGCAGGTGCTTGGATACCTTCAGGTCACCTGAAAGCAACTGCGGATCGCCCTCCGGGAGACGGTCGAGAACGGTTCGTAGACGGTTACTGGATAATGCTGCCATTGCGATTGCCGGCATCGCTGCCGGCGTCTTCCCTTCTTTCTGTGGCCGATGACGTCCGCCGAAATCCATTGTCCAGCGGCTCCGGCTTCTGATTCAAGCCGGAGAAACTTAATTATGGAACTTCTTTATTATACAACCTTTTGTAAAATCTGTCTACTTAGAGGAAAATACAACAGATGAATTTCGGAATTTATACCAAATGATTTGGCAATAAATTGTCATTATTAACAAATACTGGTTGGAATGGCCAGATAAATGGCTGTTTGTGGAAGAACACCACCGGTATTCGCTTCATATACAGGACAGAAGAGGGGCAGACTGGTTAAATAACCGCCCCAAAACGGAAAAAATATTGAATAAAAACAGTATTTGACCATCCTCGGGCCAAAAGAAAGATTTTTGACATTGCTGTTAAAATATGGTATCCTTTAAACAGATTAATGGCTTTTTCTGTCCTGTTGAGGCGTCAGATGGGGCTTTGCGCAATCGGAAAGGAAGGAATATCATGGACAAACTGGCTGAATATACCCGTCGGCTGCTGGAAATTTCAGCCCGGCTGAAAAAATACGGTGAGATGGGAAGTATCGCACAGTATGATATGACCGCTACAGCCCCTGCCGGAGCTGCTGCGAGAAGAGGAAAATTATTGGCATTTATCCGCAGCGAGTCCCGCAGGATTCTGCTCAGCCCGCAGACGCTGGAAACAGTCGATTTTCTGTCTGAACCGGAAAATCTGTCCCGGCTGGATGATCGCCTCAAAGGGGAACTGCGTCTGTACCGCCGCCGGATTGACGGGGTAACAGGCGTGCCGGAAACGCTGCTCACCGAATTGTCGGCACTGACCGGGACGACTGAACAGATGTGGATTCACTGCAAACACAGCGGGGAATACGGTGAACTCAAAAAGAACCTGGCCCGGATTATCAGCCTGCAAAAGGAGGCGGCCGCCTGCCGCCAGCAGGCCCGGGGCCTTGCTGCGCCTGCCCATCCGCTTGACCCGATCATTGACGGGACTGACGCGGGAATGACGGTTGAAAAGCTGACCATCCTGTTTGATGAAATCCGCAGACGGACGGTTCCGCTGCTCAGAGAGGTTGCCGCGTCCGGCCACCGCCCAGATGTATCGTTTGTCTCTGCCGGCTGCCCGGAAGCGGTGCAGCGGCGGATTGCCTGGCAGCTGCTGGAAAAGGTCGGATACAGTTCACGGTATGGCATTATGGGCAGCGGGGAACATCCCTGCACCTATGGCGTCAACCGGTGGGACGTCCGGTTTACCAATCATTTTTATGAAAACAACCTGTTGCAGGGGACCATCTCGGCGATGCACGAGGGCGGACACGGGATGTATGAGATGAACGTGGACGAAAGCCTGATCGATATGCTGGCCGGTTCGGGCAGCCATGGCGCGATGCACGAGAGCAGCTCCCGTTTCTGGGAAAACATTGTCGGGCGGAGCCTGCCGTTTTGGGAATTTGCGGCACCGGTGTTTATCCGGGAAGCCGGGCTGGACGGTGTGACACCGGAGATGTTCTGGCGGGCGGTCAATCAGGTCAACCCCGGCCCTGTGAGAATCTATGCGGATGAACTGAGTTACAACCTGCACATTATGATGCGGTTTGAACTGGAAAAACAGCTGTTTGACGGCAGCCTGACCGTTGAGGACCTGGACGAAGCCTGGAACGCCCTTTCGCAGGAATACCTCGGCGTGCTCCCGGAAAAACCCGCAGAGGGCTGGGCACAGGATATGCACTGGCCGGCCGGGATGTTCGGATATTTCCAGTCGTATACGCTGGGCAATCTTTACAGTGCCCAGATTGCCGCCCGGCTTCGCCGGGAACTGCCGGAGTTTGACCAGCTGCTGCGGGAAGGGAATTTTGCGCCGGTCCGCCAGTGGCTGGCGGAACACTGGTATCGGCATGGGCAGATTTATACCGACGGCCAGCTGCTGAAGATGATGACCGGTGAGGAGCTTCAGGCCGGGTATCTGTGCGACTATCTGGATGGCAAGTTCCGGGAACTGTACCGGCTGTAACCCGGTTTTGGCAGCAAATGGACTGGCGGTCAGGAAAAATTTTTATTGNNTGTATACAGACCGCCGGATTGCTGATATAATATAAGTGGTGTAATATATTTGATGGAGTTGTATGAGCAGCTGCTGTGCGCTGTTCTTTATATATAAAAAACGGCAGTTTTGCCGTATGGAAAGGATGTCCTCTTTTGGATGTGACAATTCGTTTCGATGCCTGGGATCTTGCCTGTAAACGGCCGTTTGGCGCGGTCAGTACCGGGACTGAAATTACCCTGCGGGTATCGGTTATAAAGTCTGTTCGTCCGCAGCGGATGTATATTATCCTGCGGAAGGATGGCCTCAGCGACATGACCGTCACCGAGGAAAAGTTTTACAGTAATGTGACCGACCCGGAGTCTCAGCGCAAGATTCTTTTTTCCCAGGTCTCCTCTTCTTTTCATTCTACGACCTACGAGGTCAAATTTACCATCGAAGAGGCCGGGCTTTATTTTTACCGATTTGAAGTCGAGACCCAAAAGGGTATTCTGTATGTTGGCAGGGGCAAAAACGCCCGTGCCGTGACCGGGGATTTCCTGCCGGAATGGCAGCTGCTGGTTTACCGGAGCGATTACCATACCCCTGAGTTTTTGCAGGGCGGCATTATGTATCAGATTTTCCCTGACCGTTTTCTGCGGGGAAGCAGCGAACCGCTGCCGCAGACCCTCTCTCCCCGGATTATTCACAAAAACTGGGATGAATGCCCGCTGTTCACCTTTGACCTGCCCAACTATGAGGCAACCGACTTTTTTGGCGGCGACCTGGAAGGAATCCGGCAGAAGCTCCCTTATTTGCGGGAGCTGGGGGTCAGCATCATCTATCTGAACCCGATCTTTGAATCGGCCAGCAACCATCGGTACAATACTGCCAACTATATGTCGGTTGACCCTTATCTGGGGACCGAGGAAGATTTCAAACGGCTATGTAAAGAGGCCGGGGAAATGGGAATCCGTATTATTCTGGACGGTGTCTTCTCTCATACCGGCTCGGACTCCATCTATTTTGACAAGAATGGCCATTATGCCGGTGTCGGTGCCTGGGAATCGAGTGATTCTCCCTATTACAGCTGGTACAATTTCACCGATTCAGGTACCGGATATGATTGCTGGTGGGGATTTCCGACCCTTCCGAATGTCAACGAAACCGACCCGAACTACCTGGAATATATCTGCGGGGATGAAGGGGTGCTCCGTCACTGGATGAAGTGCGGCGCGTTTGGCTGGCGGCTGGATGTCGCCGATGAACTGC
>DCTE01000102.1:8490-8863 GCA_002329405.1 Ruminococcaceae bacterium UBA1448
CTATGATGTCCGCCGCCCTTATTTGCAGGGGGAGGAGCTGGACAGCGTCATGAATTACCCCTGGTGCAACGCGATTTTGTCGTTTGTCCGTTCGGGGGACGCCGACGCCTTTTATACCGCGGTCATGACGATTCTTGACCATTATCCCTGGCCTTCGATTGCGACGCTGATGACGCCGCTGTCCACCCATGACTCGGTCCGTGCGCTGACGGCACTGGGGGTCGAACATGAGGTGCCCGCCCAGGACCGCCCGGAATACAAGATGACCCCCGAAGAGTATCAGAATGGGGTGCAGAAGCTGAAACTGGCCGCGGTGCTCCAGTATACGCTGCCCGGTTTCCCGTCGCTGTATTACGGGGATGAGATCGGGATG
>DCTE01000195.1:0-2649 GCA_002329405.1 Ruminococcaceae bacterium UBA1448
CCCGCCATATCCGTCAGACCATCATTGAATACACCGCACGGTTTGCAAGAGAGCTGAAGGTCAAGGGTATGATCAACGTACAGTATGTTGTCTACAACCACGAGGTCTATGTCATTGAGGTTAACCCCCGCTCCTCCCGTACCGTCCCCTATATCTCCAAGGTCACCGGCGTCCCGATGGTCCAGCTGGCAACCGATATCGCGATGGGCGCAAAACTGATCGACCTGGGTTATGGCACCGGTTTGTACAAAGAAGCTGGCTATATCGCGGTCAAGGTCCCGGTCTTCAGCTTTGCAAAACTCAACAACGTCGATACGATGATGGGCCCGGAGATGAAGTCGACCGGCGAGGTCCTGGGTATCGCCAAAAACCTCAACGACGCGCTGATTAAGGGCCTGCTCGCTTCCGGCAATGAGCTGAAAAAGGAAGGCGGCGTGCTGATCTCGGTCAGAAATGCCGACAAGGAAGAGGTCCTCGACGTCGCCGACAAGTTCGCGTCCCTCGGGTTTGAAATCTACGCGACTGCCGGTACCGCCGCGAAACTGAACCGCAATATGATTCCGGCCAGCGTCGTTAAGAAGATCGGTGAAGACCCCGACAACAACGTCCTCACCCTGCTGGATTCCGGCAAGATCGCATACGTCATCTCGACCTCGACCCACGGCCGCCAGCCGTCGCTTGACTCGGTCCAGATCAGAAGAAAAGCAGTCGAACGCTCGATCTGCTGTCTCTCCTGCATGGATACCGCAAACGCGGTCGCCGACTGCCTGGCTATGAACAGAGGCATCAACGATATCGAAATGGTCGACATTACCACAATCTGATAAATGCTGGGGACAGGGTGCAAATGCTCTGTCCCCTTTTCTGTTTACCAGCTGTTTGCATGCCATGCCGTCATATTCGGACGCTAAAAAACAGTTTTGTCTGGAAAACTGCCTCTTTTTTTCTGAAAAAGGCTTTTTTTGCCGGGAAAGGGCTTGCATTTTTCCGGCAGGTGTGGTATATTATAAATAAAGTAAATATTGTAAAAGAAAGGCTGGGAACGAAAAACGTCCCGGTCCTTTTGTTTGTCTGGGGAGGATTCTCCCGGAAAGGATTGTCAGATGAACAAAAATCAGATTATCAAAACTGTCTGGGAGCTTACACAGCCGATCACCGATTCCCTCGGACTGACACTGTGGGACGTCCTCTTCCTGAAAGAAGGCGCGACCTGGTCGCTCAGAATTATCATCGACCGGGAAGGCGGCGTCGATATGGACGCCTGCGAGGCAGTCTCCCGCGCCCTTGACCCCAAATTGGACGAGGCTGACCCGATCGACCAAAGCTATGTGCTGGAAGTCTGGTCGGCTGGCTATGACCGTGAGCTGGTGCGTGATTTCCACTTTACCTCCTCAATCGGCATGCAGGTCACCATCGGCCTCTTCACCGCTATGGACGGAGAAAAAGAACCGGTCATGACTCTTAAGGAGTACGGCGGCAAAACCATCACCTGCACCGACAAGGACGGTACAGACCACGTCTTTACCCTCTCGGAACTCCGCTTTGTCCGGCGCAAGGATGAAATTGTCTTCTCCAAAAACTACGGGGCATAATCGCTGCTCCCGAAACTGCTCACGCTGACAGATTGATGAAAGGAATGGTTAGAGAAAAATGAACACCGAATTCTTCGACGCATTACAGCTGCTGGAAAGAGAAAAAGGCATTAAAGTTGACTATCTGGTCGAAAAGATCACCAACGCAATTATCATCGCCGTCAAAAAGGACTATGAGGTCGCCGACAACGTCGCCGTCGTCATCGACCCCGAAAACGGTCGGTTCAGCGTCTCCATCACCAAGATGGTCGTCGATATCGTCGAGGTACCGGAGACTGAGATCCTGCTGGATGAGGCACTCGCTTATGACCCTGCTGCCAAAGTCGGATTCCCCTGTGTCATGCACCTGGATACCAAGAAATTTGGCCGCATCGCTGCACAGACTGCAAAGCATGTCATCCGTCAGGGTATCCGCGAGGCAGAACGCAGCCAGATGATGGAACAGTTCCAGGAAAAGGTCTGCGAAATCGTCACCGCTGTCGTTCAGAAGGTGGAACCGACCACCGGCAATGTCACCGTCGAAATCGACCACAACGAATTCTTGCTGTTTAAAAATGACCAGCTGCCGGGCGACGACCTCCATGAGGGCGACCGGATCAAGGTCTATGTCGTCGATGTCGTCAACCTCGACAAGCGCTGCTCCCTCAAGATCTCCCGTACCCACAAGGACCTCGTCAAGAGACTGTTCGAGCTGGAAGTACCCGAAATCTACGACGGTACCGTCGAGGTCCGCGCTATCTCCCGTGAGGCCGGCTCCCGTACCAAGATCGCCGTTATCAGCAAAAACCCCGACGTCGACCCGATCGGCGCATGTATCGGCCCCAAAGGCAGCCGTATCGCTTCCATCGTCGAAGAGCTCCACGGCGAGAAAATCGACATCGTCCGCTACTCCGACGACGACGCAACCTTTATCAAGGAAGCCCTCTCCCCTGCGGCTGTCACCGAGGTACAGATCCTGCCCGGCACCGAAAAGGCCTGCCGCGTAATCGTCCCTGACAACCAGCTCTCCCTCGCAATCGGCAACAAGGGCCAGAACGCCCGCCTCGCCGCCAAGCTC
>DCTE01000195.1:2663-7377 GCA_002329405.1 Ruminococcaceae bacterium UBA1448
CAGCTGGAAGCTGCCGACGAAAATGAACAGCTCCTCGCGGAAGAAGTTCCTGCTGAGGACAACGCAGCTGAGGAACTGGATGTATGAAAAAGATTCCACTGAGGATGTGCACCGGCTGCGGTGAAATGAAGCCCAAAAAAGAACTGGTCCGGGTCGTCCGCTCCAGTGACGGCGAAATTTCCCTCGATCTGACCGGACGGAAGTCGGGACGCGGTGCTTATGNNAGGCACGCAAGTCCCGCCGGATCGAAAGAAGCCTTGACTGCAAAATCCCCGACGAGCTGTATGACGCGATGGAAAAGGAGATGCAGGACAATGGGTGAGCGGTTTTATTCTACTCTCGGCCTGTGTATGCGGGCTGGCAGGCTCGCCTTTGGATTCGATACCGTCAGAGAGGCGGTCAGGGCCGGCAAGGTCAGCTTGCTGATGACGGCCTCCGACCTCTCGGAAAAGACCAGCAAGGAAGTCGTCTTCCTCGCTGACAAGTATCAGATCCCTTATCTGGCACTGGACAGAACACAGTCCCAGCTCCGCTCTACAATCGGCAAACTGACCGGCGTCCTCGCCGTCACCGACGAGGGACTCGCCCGCTCTTTACAGCAGGCAGCGGCGTCGGCCGACTGACAATCGCCCTTTCGCCATGCTTCCCCTCTTTTCCCACCAGCAGCCGTCGATATAAAACCATTGAGTTGAATTTCTACCGATCTTCTGCCGGAAAACCCGGCCAGATCAGAAAGGCAAGGTATTATGACGGTTAAAAAATATAAAATCAACGATATCGCAAAAGACCTCGGCGTCTCCGCCAAAGAAGTCGCCGGGATGCTGGCTGAACACTTCGGCACCGAGCCGAAAAAAACCGGCGCAGTCCTGACGGAACAGGAAGTCAATGTCGTATTCGAACATTATACCTCTAGCCACCAGGTTGCAAGTTTTGACAGCTATTTCGCCAGCCGGGATGAAGTTCCCGCTCCCCGCCCTGAAAAACCCTCCGCTACCGAAAAGGCAAAGGCTGCTCTCAACAAGGCCGCGGAAAAGGTTTCCGAAAAGCTGAAAGCGTCCAAGGCTGCGTNNTGCCGCTGCTAAACAGCCCGCCGCTGATCGGCCTCAGCCAACGGAACAGCCCGGGCAGGGTGCTGTGGCTGAAACTGCTGAAAAGGTTCAGGCAATGGAAAATACCCAGCAGATGGAAATGGTTCAGGCTGCTCAACCGGTCCAAAAAACCGAACAGCCTGTGGCTGCTGAACAGATTTCCGAGTCTGTACAGCCAACTGAACCGATTCAGAAATCCGAAGCTGTCCAGACCCCTGAAGTCGCTGAGCCCAGTCAGGCTCCTGTGGTTGAACAACAGCCGGAAAAGAGCCCTGATGTTCATGAAAATACTGTAAAACAGGACACACAGCCCGCTGCCGAACAGCAGCCGGCCCAGCCGTCCCACTCTGAAGAAAAGGTCGTTGAAAAAGTGGCAGATAAACCTGAAAAGACAGAAATGCGCAAGAACGCATCTGAACATAACAATAACAATAACCGCCGCCCCGCTCCCGGTGACCGCAAACCCGCTTCCGATTCCCATGCAAACCGCGACGGCAGCCGGGATGGCGGCCGTGACAACCGCTCCCGCAACGGAGGCAATGACCGCGGACCCCGCAATGACCGCGGCGGCTTTAACAGAAACAATGACAACCGTCAGCGCCCCGGCCAGAATGGCCCTGCGCGTCCCGCAGCCAATAACCGCCCTGCTCAGCCCGCCACACCTGCGGCACCTGCTGAACCGGTCGAAAAGGAACGTACTGTCCGTCACGTTGATACCAAGACTTCGGACGTCAACCTCGATAAATACAATGAGCACTATGAGGATATCGCCCCTGAAAAGGCGGTCCGCAGAGGCGACTCCCAGCAGAAAAAACAGAAGCTGAAACAGAAATCCCAGCAGCAGAAAAAGGGTAAATTCGGCGGCCAGAAAAAAGAAACCGAAGCTGAAAAGCTCCAGCGTCTTGCCCTGGAACGCGCCCGTAAGCAGCAGCTGAAAGTCATGATTCCCGATGAGATCACCGTCTCGGAACTCGCTTCCAGACTGAAAGCGACCGTCACCGAGGTCATCAAAAAGCTGATGATGATGGGGGTTATGGCCGCTCAGCATGAGGTTATCGACTTCGATACAGCCGCCCTCGTCGCAATGGAAATGGGCGCTAAAGTCGAAAAGGAAGTCGTTGTCACCATCGAGGAACAGCTGATCCATGATGAGACCGACAACGAAGAAGACCTCCTCCCCCGCTGCCCGGTCGTCGTCGTTATGGGTCACGTTGACCACGGCAAAACCTCTATCCTCGACCGTATCCGTCACACCCATGTCACCGCCGGTGAGGCGGGCGGCATCACCCAGGCAATCGGTGCTTATCAGGTCGATGTCAACGGCAACAAGATCACCTTCCTGGATACACCCGGCCATGAGGCCTTCACCGCCATGCGTGCAAGAGGTGCTGCGGTCACCGATATCGCGGTCCTGGTCGTTGCCGCTGACGACGGCATCATGCCCCAGACAGTCGAGGCGATCAACCACGCCAAGGCTGCAAATGTCCAGATCATCGTCGCCATCAACAAGATGGATAAACCCCATGCTGACCCGGAAAGAGTTAAGCAGGAATTGACTGAATACGGCCTTGTCCCGGAAGAATGGGGCGGCGATATCATCTGTGTCCCCGTCTCGGCACTGACCGGTCAGGGAATCGACGACCTGCTGGAAAATATCCTGCTGGTCGCTGAGGTACAGGAACTCAAGGCTAACCCCAACCGTCTCGCAAAAGGTGCTGTCATCGAGGCCAGACTCGACAAGGGCCGCGGCCCTGTCGCAACCCTGCTGGTACAGAACGGTACCCTCCGCACCGGCGACATCATCATCGCTGGTACCTCCGTCGGCCGTGTCCGCCAGATGCTGAATGACAAGGGGCAGACCGTATCGGAAGCAGGCCCCTCCGTCCCGGTCGAGATCACCGGTATGGCAGAAGTCCCCGCTGCCGGCGACATCTTCAACGCGGTTGAGAATGAACGGCTGGCCCGTGAACTGGTCGAACAGAGACGCCAGGAACAGAAGGAAGAACAGTGGGGCGCGGCCAAGAAGGTTACGCTGGATACCCTGTTCAGCCAGATCGCCGAGGGCGAAAGAAAAGAACTGGATATCGTCGTCAAGGCCGACGTCCAGGGCTCTGCTGAGGCGGTCAAACAGTCGCTCGAAAAGCTGTCGACCGACGAAGTCAAGGTCAAGGTCATCCACGCCGGTGTCGGCGCGGTCAGCAAATCGGACGTCATGCTCGCCAACGCTTCCGGCGCTATCATCATCGGCTTTAATGTCCGCCCCGACCCTGTCGCAAAAGCTGCCGCAGAGGCCAACGAGGTCGAGATGAGAATGTACCGGATTATCTACGACGCAATCGACGACGTCAAGGATGCAATGAAAGGTATGCTGGCACCCAAGATCCGCGAAGTCGAACTCGGCCGCGCTGAGGTCCGCCAGGTCTACAAGATCTCCAACGTCGGTACCGTCGCAGGTGCCTATGTCCTCTCCGGCAAGGTCGCCCGTGACGCCCAGATCCGTGTCGTCCGCGATGGTATCGTCATTTCGGAAGACCAGATCGACTCCCTCAAGCGGTTCAAGAATGACGCCAAAGAGGTCGCAGAAGGCTACGAATGCGGCATCTCGCTGGTCAAATTCTCCGATATCAAGGAAGGCGATATCTTCGAGGCCTTCAAGATGGAAGAGTACCGCGAGGAATAATCCATCCGAGCAACCTGTGGGGCAGAGAGGTGCTAAACCTGGCTGCCCCCTCTTTTACTTCCAATGAAAGGAGTCTTTTCGATGGCCAACTACCGTATCGGACGGCTGAATGAAGATATCAAGCGCGAACTTTCCGCTCTGCTGCGGGAACTCAAAGACCCCCGTATCTCCCCGATGACCAGCATCCTCCGCTGTGAGGTCTCCCCCGACGGCTCCCACTGCAAGGTCAATGTCAGTGCAATCGAGGGCGAGGACGCTACCCGCGAGACCTGCAAGGGGCTTGCGTCGGCAAGCGGCTTCCTCCGGCGGGAGATCGGTTCCAGGCTGCATCTGCGCAAATGCCCGGAACTGCATTTCGTCGCCGACAACTCGATCGCCTACAGTGCCCATATCAATGAGATCCTGCATAAGATCGCCGACCAGCGGACGGAATCTGAACCGGATGAGGAACAACAGGACAATGCCCCTGAAGAAACCTAAGGAGGAACTGCCATGCTGACACGAAATCAGGCCGCTCAGATGCTCGCCGCCCTTGACAGGGTACTGATCCTCTGCCACCGTAACCCGGACGGGGATACGCTGGGAAGCGGGTTTGCCCTCTGCCGCGCCTTTCTCAACCAGGGAAAAAAGGCCCGCGTCTTCTGCAACGACCCAATCCCGGAAAAATTCGGATATTTGATACCGGAACAGGAGGATTTCGTCCCGCTGCATGTCATCTCGGTCGACGTCGCCGACCCCGCACTGCTGGGGCCGGAAACGGAAAAGCTGCTCGCTTCCCTGCCCCCGGTCGAACTGTCGGTCGACCACCATCCGACCCACAAACAGTTCGCACAGGCACTCTACCTCGAGGCGGACAGCGCTTCCTGCTGTGAAATCGTACGGGAGCTGCTGCGGGAAATGGGCTGGGAGATCGACAAAGGAATCGCCGACTGCCTGTATACCGGGC
>DCTE01000119.1:0-1963 GCA_002329405.1 Ruminococcaceae bacterium UBA1448
CGAGCGCACCGGCAATGTGGACATTATTACCGTGGCGATGAACATGTACAGCCATGGTGTCGACCCCCAGCTGGACTTTTCCAGCATGCCGTCCATTGTGGATGAGTATGAAAAAGTCACCCACCTGCATGTGTATGATCGCACCCCCTATGCAGGTGCGCTGGTGTTTGCAGCTTTCTCCGGCAGCCATCAGGACGACATTGCCAAAGGCATGAAGTGGCGTGAGGAGAAAGGGCTGTATGAGTGGACGGTTCCCTATCTGCCTATCGACCCCCACGATGTGGGGCGCGAGTACGAAACCGACGTCATCCGCATCAACTCCCAGTCGGGAAAAGGCGGTATCGGCTATCTGCTGGAACAGAACTACGGCTATGTGCTGCCGCCCAAGATGAAGGAAGTAGTCGGCTATGCGATCAAGAGCGTTTCCGACCATCTGCACAAGGAGCTTGCGCCCGAAGAGGTGCTCGCCGCTTTCCACGACCAGTTTATCAACGTCAATACCCCTCTTGAGCTGATCGACTACCACTTCACCCGCACCCCCAACATCCACACCGTTGTCACGGTCAAGGTAAACGGGGAAGAAAAGGAACTCACCGCTAAAGGCAACGGCCGTCTCGACGCGGTTTCCAACGCGATCAAGTCCCAGCTCGGCATCCAGTTCTCCAATCTGACCTACTCGGAGCACGCTTTGCAGGAAGGTTCGTCTTCGCAGGCTGTCTCCTATGTCGGTATCACCCTGCCGGATGGCAAGGTCTCCTGGGGCGCAGGCGTTGCCGACGACATCATCGGTGCTTCGATTCAGGCCCTCTTCTCGGCAATCAACCGGGCACAGGCTGAATAATAATCGGAAGATGAAAGAAAAATGCAAATTTCCTGCGTTTTTCGGATAAAAATGCAGATAAATTGTAGACAAATCTGTCCGAAAAGGTTATAATTAAGGAATAAGTTGCATGGGGGACTTTCCGGCTGGTCTCCCCCATCCTGTCATATCGGAAAGGACCCGCTGGTTATGGACAAACTCACCCTGCTGACGATGAAGATGATTGACTATGAGTCGGGTTTCCCCCACCGCATCAACCACCTTCTCAAGGTTACCGCCTATGCCCGGACAATCGCTGAAATGGAAGGGCTGGACGAAAAACGAATGACGGTGCTGACGGCCGCTGCACTGACGCATGATATCGGTATCAGGCTGTCGCTGGAAAAGTACGGCAATTGCAGCGGTGAGCATCAGCAGGTCGAGGGGCCGCCTGCCGCTGAAAAAATGCTGACGGCACTTGGGTTTGACCGGGAGCTGATCGACCGGGTCTGCTGGCTGATCGCCCATCACCATACCTATACCGATATTGTCGGAATGGACTATCGGATTCTGGTTGAAGCCGACTTTCTGGTCAACCTCGATGAGGGACAGGCTTCGGCAGAAGCAAAAAGGCAGGCGCGAAACAATATCTTCCGCACCGGTGCAGGACGGGCAATCTTTGACCGGCTGTTCGGGGAACCTGCCGGGGAATCCTGACTTTCTTCCTATATAATAGAACCCAATCGAAAGGAATGACATCCATCATGGAAAAAACGATCACCGTTATCCGCGGCGACGGCATCGGCCCGGAGATCGTGACCGAGGCCATGAAGGTGCTCGATAAAGTCGGCGAGAAGTTCGGCCACACCTTCCNNGACGGCATCGGCCCGGAAATCGTCAATGAAGCAATCAAGGTTATGGACAAGGTCGCCGAAAAATTCGGCCATACCTTCCATTACCAGGACATCCTCGCGGGCGGCTGCTCGATTGACGCTTACGGCCGCAGCCTGACTGAGGAAGCACTCGACAAGTGTCTGAACTGTGACTCGGTTCTGCTCGGTGCGGTCGGCGGCCCCAAATGGGACGGCGTTGCAAAAGAGATCCGGCCTGAGGCGGCTCTGCTCTCTATCCGCTCGGCAATGGGTCTGTACGCCAACCTGCGCC
>DCTE01000119.1:2027-3021 GCA_002329405.1 Ruminococcaceae bacterium UBA1448
CCTGATGATGGTCCGTGAGCTGATCGGCGGTGCTTACTTTGGCGAACACAAGACCGTCGAGGAAAACGGTGAACTGGTCGCGCATGACGATATGACCTATGCCGAACATGAGATCGAACGGGTCGGCAGAGTCGCTTTCGAAACTGCACGCAAACGCGGCGGCAAGCTCCATTCGGTTGACAAGGCAAATGTCCTCGACTCCTCCCGTCTGTGGAGAAAGACGATGCACAAGCTGGCTGAGCAGAACCCCGATATCAACTATCAGGACATTCTGGTCGACAATACAGCAATGCAGCTGGTCCGCAATCCTTCCCAGTTTGACACGGTTGTGACCGAGAATCTGTTTGGTGATATTTTGTCGGACGAATCGTCGATGATCACCGGCTCCATCGGCATGATGGCTTCGGCATCCCTCGGCGACGGCACAAGAGGTATGTATGAGCCGATTCACGGTTCTGCACCCGATATCGCAGGAATGAACATCGCAAACCCGATCGGCACGATCCTGTCGGCTGCTATGATGATGCGGTATTCGTTCGATATGCCCGCTGAAGCCGACGCGGTCGAAAAAGCTGTCAACGACGTCCTCGACGCTGGTTACCGTACCACCGATATCATGAGCGAAGGCAAAACAAAAGTCTCCTGCTCCGAAATGGGCGATCTGGTCGCTGAACGCATCTAAGCCCGGTGTCCGGGCGGACAGTTCGCGTCGTTCGCTTGCGTTCCGACAGGCTCGGTTAAGCGAAACGTCAACTGAGTGGTCGCGGCTGAAAGTTTTTGCTTTGTTGTCGGAGAGCATAATCGGTATCTTTATAGGAATGCAACCCCGGGCGGCCGGTATCAATCGGTCGCCTGTCTTTGTATATTATAGTATTTTCTTCTGGATTTGTGCGGTTGGCTATCGCAAACTGAAAGCAAATAATCCGTAGGTTACTGCACTGTGTTGCTGTAGGCTTTTGATGTCTTTGACTGTCCACCGGACAGTCAAAGAGGG
>DCTE01000068.1 GCA_002329405.1 Ruminococcaceae bacterium UBA1448
GACGATCTTGCCGGCATACATGACCGAGATCCGGTCCGCCATCTGGGCTACAACCCCGAGGTCGTGGGTGACCAGCACGATGGCAGTACCGGTATTGTGCTTCAAATCATTCATCAGGTCGAGAATCTGGGCCTGCATCGTCACATCCAGCGCGGTTGTCGGTTCGTCGGCGAACAGAATCTTCGGATTGCAGCAGAGTGCCATCGCAATCATAACCCGCTGACGCATACCGCCCGACATGGTATGGGGATAGCGGCGGTAGCATTTTTCGGGGTTGGGCAGTCCGACCTTGCGGAGCATGTCTATCGCAATCTTTTTCGCTTCAGCCCGGCTGACATGCTGGTGCTTGATGATGCCCTCGCAGATCTGGCGTCCGACCCGCATGGTCGGGTTCAGGCTGGTCATCGAGTCCTGAAAGACCATCGAAAACTCTTTGCCGCGGTAGGCCTCCATCTCCTTATCGGTCTTTTTGACAAGATCAACCCCCTGATAGAGGATTTCACCCGATTTGATGCGGGAAGGGGGAGAGGGGAGCAGACCCATGATGGTCTGCATGCTGACGCTTTTGCCGCATCCTGATTCGCCGACAATCGCCAGTGTTTCGCCCGGCTGGAGGGAGAAGCTGACCCCACGGACTGCCTGGACTTCGCCGGCATAGGTATCAAAGGAGACGGCAAGATTTTTGATCTCCAGAATTGGTTGATTCATCACAAACTACCTGCCTTTCTGATCAGTCGCGGAGGTGGGGGTCGAGTGCGTCGCGCAGGCTGTTGCCGAACAGATAGAAGGCCAGGATCGTGACACTGATCAGGACGCCCGGGATAAACAGCTGATAGGGGTACAGCCGGTAAAGGCTGGAACCGGTCTGCGCCAGCTGGCCCCAGGAGGTCATCGGCGACTTGATGCCCAGGCCGATGAAGCTGAGATATGCTTCGGTAAAGATCGCGCCGGGGATTGCGGCTGTGATGCTGACGACCTGCTGGCCAAGGATGTTGGGCAGGATGTACCGGAAGATCTGCCGCATCGGGGAAGCTCCCTGTGCTTTGGCTGCCAGTACAAACTCACGGTTTTTAAACTGCAAAACCCGTCCGCGCACAAACCGCGCGGCACCCATCCATCCGACGACCGCAATGGTAATGATAATCGCCACAGGGCCTGAACCGAGGAACAGCATCATCAGTGTGATATAAACCAGTTCCGGGATGCAGATGCCGACGTCGATGATCCGCATGATCAGCATATCAACCCAGCCGCCAAAGTAGCTNNAGTAGCCGGAGATACCGCCCAGAAAGATGCCGACAATCTGCGGTGCAATTGCGCCGCCCAGACCGATCAGCAGTGAGATACGGGCGCCGATCCAGACCCTTGTCCAGAGATCCCTTCCCAGCTGGTCGGTACCGAACCAGTGTTCGCTGTTGGGGGCGAGGTTGATAGCCTGCAAGTTGTTGGTTTCGTAGTTGTAGGGGGAGAAGATCGGCGCAAAAATCGCCATCAGGACGATGATGCCGATGACCACCAGACTGCATACCGCGACCTTGTCCTGCCGGATCCGGCGGAAAACGTCGGCCCAGTAACTGACGCTGGGACGGACGATTGCATCCGGCTGGTTTTCCTTGGGGAGGGGGGCAAAGTCTGCCGCCGTCAGGCTGGCAGAGGAAACGTTTTGATTCATCCTTCATGCACCTCACTTTACAACACGAATACGGGGATCGACCAGACCGTAGATCAGGTCAAAGATGAAGTTTGCCCCGACGACAAAAATACCAAAGAATACCGTCAGCCCCAGCGTCATCGTATAATCAAGGCTGGTGACCGATTTGACAAAATGTGCGCCGATTCCGGGGATTGCAAAGATCTGTTCGACGACAAACGAGCCCATCAGGATGCTGACAATCTCCATGCCGAGGTTGGGAATCAGCGGGATAATGGCGTTGCGGATCTGATGACACCAGATGATCAGCGGGGAGGAAAGCCCCTTGGCCTTCGCAGTCTTGACATAGTCTTCTGAAATAACTTCCAGCATTAGCGTCCGCATCGTCCGTGTCCGTCCGGCGATGCTGCCAAAACTCAGCGTCAGCGTCGGCAGGATGGTGTAGGCAAAGCTCTTCCACTGCGCGACCGGGAACAATTTCAGCTGGATTGCAAAGACATACTGCAAAAGCGATGCGATAATAAAGACCGGTACCGATACCCCCAGTACCGCAAAGCCGACCAGCAGGTAGTCCAGCGGTTTGCCCCGCTTGTGGGCGGCGATGATGCCAAACAGGATACCCAGCGGCAGCGACAGGAAGTATGCCTGCATCCCCAGCTGGGCAGAGACCGGGAAGGTATCGGCGATAATGCCGTTGACCGACTGCCCGGCGTATTTGAGGGAATAGCCGAAGTTGAAGTGCAGCAGGTTCCACATAAATGTCGCGTACTGCTCCATCAGCGGGCGGTTCAGCCCGTAGTAGTCCATCAGCTGATCGACAACGTCGGCCGGAAGGACCTGGGTGCTGGTAAACGGGTTGCCCGGCAGCAGCCGGAGCAGGAAAAAGCTGGCTGTCGCAATGACCCAGATGGTCAGCAGTGAGATCACCAGCCGTCGGAGGATGTATTTCACCATAAGAGGTTCAGCCCTTTCCATTATGACAGATGAGAATAAAAAGAGGCAAGCACCCGCCACTGCGGCAGGCGCTTGCCATCATACACAGTTTGAATGGCCAGAATCGTACTGCCCTGGCAGACGGTCCCGGAATTATTTGTTGATTTTCAGCTCGTTGATCTGGAAACCGGAGCCGAAGGTGGGCATATAGAAGCCTTCGACATAATCCTGCACCGCGTAGGTGGTGGTCAGCGCATAGAACGGGACAATGCTGCTGCCGGTGACAAGCAGCTGCTCAGCCTGCTGGATGAGTTCAAAACGGGTTGCGTCATCCGTTTCATTTTCGATCTGGGCGACCAGCTCGTCATATTCGGGGCAGTCCCAGATGCCATTGTTGTAGTCACCGCCGGTAACGTAGTTCTTGAGCGAGTTTTCCAGCGAGAGGGAAGCGGACAGGCTGATTGCGAAGATGTCGTAATCATTGGACATATACATGCCGATTGCGGTACCGATCGGGTACTGGTCCAGCTGAACCGAAGTGATGCCCAGGTTCTGTTTCCACTGGTCGATGATCGCTTCGCACATCAGCTTCTGTCTGTCGGCGTCCCATGTGACAAAGTTCATGGTGGGGAGTTCTTCCACAGAAGTGTATCCCAGTTCTTCCAGAGCAAGGTCGAGATATTCCTGTGCCTTTTCAACATCGCCTTCCAGGGGCGGGCATTCGATCGGATATTCGTCGACATAGCTGCCGCCGTTGAGCCCTGCGTATACCGGGATCATCAGGCGGGAATAAGGCTGCATCATCGGGTTGACTGCCGCCATAATCGAGCTGCGGTCGAGCGCGTAGTTCAAAGCCAGACGGAAATTGTCATTGGCCATGACGCGGTCGCCCTCGGTCTCCTCCGCACCAGCGTTGAACCAGAGGTACATCAGACCATCGCCGCCCGACTGGGTGGTGGAGTAATCCGCCAGCATATCCTGGTACTGAGAGGGTACACCAGCCAGCGCGTCGACTTCCCCGCTTTCGAACATTGAATAGGTGGTATTCGCGTCGTCAACTTTCAGCAGAACGACCGTCTCAACCGGGAAGGATTCGTCCGCATTCCAGTATTCCGGGTTTTTGGTGAAGGTCAGCGAGGAATCGAGGTTCCATTCGGTCAGGGTATAAGGACCGGAATACTGCATTGTATCGACCGAAGAACCAAGTTTTTCGCCCTGTTCTTCGACAAAATCCTGCTGGAGCGGATAAACGCCCGAGGTTGCCAGCGTCAGAATAAAGATATCATCCGGTTTGATCAGCGTGATCTCAAGGTTTTGGTCATCGATAACCTTGACGCCGACATCCTCCCAGCTGCCTTCGCCGGTATTGTATGCAACCGCGCCGACAATGTTTTCATAAGTCGAAGCAGAGGGAGAACCCATGTTCGGATTGAGCATGCACTGGATGGAATAAGCGAACTGTTCAGCGGTGATCGGGGTGCCGTCCGACCAGTTGGCTTCCCGCAGGTGGAAGTTGTAGACCAGACCGTCGTCCGAAACGGTATATTCATCGCAGATCTCGTTGTATACCTCATCGCGGTAGTACCGGAACAGGCCCGACTGAAGCAGATAGAAGGTATTGCCGTCATCGGTGCTCTGGGACAGGATGGGGTTCAGCGTGACAGGGTTGCCGCCGATAAAGGTAAATGTGGTACCTTCGCCCGATGTGGTTTTCCCAGCTGTGTCCGAAGAATTTGCCGAAGCAGAGCTGTCGGTGCTGGCGGAACTGGAAGTTTCGTCGGTTGTGTAGGTGCCGCAGCCTGACAGGGCACTCAATGCGAGGATGCCGGAGAGCATGGCGGCAAGAATCTTTTTCATTTGGACTCCTCCTTAAATATCGTATCAGTTCAGGTTTTTTGTATCATCGCTTTTAATCATAAAAGTGATTGAACAAGATTCTCCTTATCACTGATAATATCAGAAGTAATATTAACATCATTGTTGTATTTTGTCAATAGTCAGGATGCCCTCTTCAGAAAAAAAGTTGCAAAAATATTCGTTATTTTTATTACTCATTCAATATTTTTCCAATCGTTTATGATTGGCAGCCGGTAAAATCTGAGTGCCGGGTATATGCTGCCGTAAAAATTGATTGACAGCAGGTTCATTTTGGAGTATACTGTTGCTCAAACGGGGAATGAAGTGCTCCCCGGGGAAACCCGAACCGCCTTAGACAGGCTGATGACTTCTGTGATTTTACGTCGCAGGAGTTGTCAGCCTTTTTTGCGCTTTTTAGAGGCTTTTGCGACATTGGGAGGATTTTTTATGCTGACATCACTCGCGTACATCTTTCTTGCTGGGCTGGCGATGGCCGGTATCTGCCAGCAGCTGAAAATACCCCGGATTATCGGGATGCTGGCGGTTGGGATTCTGCTTGGGCCGTCGGTGCTGAATCTGCTGGACCCGTCGATCCTGTCGGTATCGGCGGATCTGCGTAAAATGGCACTGATCATTATTCTGCTCAAAGCCGGGCTGTCGCTGAATATCGCCGACCTGAAAAAGGTGGGGCGGCCGGCGGTCATGATGTCGTTTGTACCGGCTTCCTTTGAGATACTGGGTTTTGTACTGCTGGGGCCGGCGCTGCTGGGACTGAGCGTGGTTGAAGCGGCCGTGATGGGGGCTGTACTGGCGGCGGTTTCACCGGCAGTTGTCGTCCCGCGGATGGTGCAGCTGATGGAAAGCAGGTACGGGACCGGAAAGAGCATCCCGCAGATGATTATGGCGGGGGCGTCCTGTGACGATATCTTTGTCATTGTGCTGTTCACCACCTTTGCCGGGATGGCACAGGGCGGCAGCGTCGGCATTGGCGGTTTTATCGGAATTCCGGTTTCGATCGTTTCAGGGCTTTTGCTGGGAGCAGGGGTCGGATGGCTGACCGGTCGTTTTTTTGAGACGGCGTATGCCCACCGGCACTGCGTCCGCAACAGTATGAAGGTAATTGTTCTGCTTGGGTTGTCTTTCCTGCTGGTATCAGTGGAGGAATGGCTGGATGGGATTTTGCCGGTATCGGGTTTGTTGGCGGTGGTGAGCATGGCGGCGGTGCTGAAAGCAACCAGCACCGAATTTGTCTCCAAACGGCTGTCGGAAAAGTTCGGCAAACTCTGGCTGGCAGCAGAGGTCATCCTGTTTGTACTGGTCGGTGCAGCGGTCGATATCCGGTATACGCTGGTAGCGGGACCGGCAGCGGTGGTATTGATTCTGCTTGCACTGATCTTCCGGTCGGTCGGGGTTACACTGTGCATGCTGGGGACAAAGCTAAATCTGCGGGAACGGCTGTTTTGCGTGATTGCCTACCTGCCGAAAGCGACGGTACAGGCGGCAATCGGTTCGGTGCCACTGGCAATGGGGCTGTCCTGCGGGAATATTGTGCTGTCGGTGGCGGTGCTGGCGATTATCATTACAGCGCCACTGGGGGCGTTTGGCATCGACTTTTCCTATAAGCGGCTGCTCGAAAAAGAAAAATAAACATCTTTTTATGCCAAATGCACTGTACATTTTGTAGAAAATGTTGTAAAATAAAACCGGTGTCCTGCTGGCAGAACTTTACCGGCTGGACTATTTATCCGATTTTGAAAGAAGGAATATCAGATGGAACAGCTGAAACTGAAGGACTTTTTAAATTACCGGTTCCTTTCGGCCGTGCGGTATGCGCCGGATGGCAAACGGGCAGCGTTTGTCGTATCAAACAGCAACGAAGAAGAAAACTGCTATGAAAGCAGGCTCTGGATGTACGATGGACAGCTCCGCCAGCTGACCGGTATCGGCAAAGAGGGGCAGTTTTTCTGGGAAGATGAGACCCATATCCTGTTCCCGGCGGTCCGTTCGGCAGCGGAAGAAAAACGGCAGAAGGCGGGCGAACAGTTTACCAGCTTTTACCGTCTGGATGTGACTGGCGGCGAAGCGGTTTTAGCCTTTACCCTTCCTTTTGCCGCGCAGGATCTGCGCAGCCTGGGGAATGGAAAATGGCTGGTCATGGGGAAGATTGACGCCGGATGCCCGGAGTATTACGGCATGACGGCAGAAGAGCGGACCGAGGCGGACGAGGCGCGCAAAAAGGAAAAGGACTATGAAGTCTTTGACGAAATCCCCTTCTGGGGCAACGGCCGCGGCGTTACCAACAAACTGCGCCGGGCACTGTTTGTATATGATACGGCAGATGGCAGCTGCAAACGGGTGACCGATTCGCTGTTCCAGACCGACAGCTTTGAGGTGATCGGCGATACCGTTTATTTCTTCGGCGATGCCTTTGAGGCGCACGCAATTCGCAACCACAGCCTTTTGTACGCGCTGGACGTCCCAACAGGTGCGGTCAGGACGATTCGGGAATATACCGGTTTTTACGCGCATGAGCTGATCAATGTCAACGGACGGCTGCTGATGCTGGGGACCGAGGGCAAACGCCACGGGCTCAATGAAAACGAGTGGGTCTATCAGGTGGACACCGAAACAGGTGAGCTGACGGTTATCCGCGAGGAAGAGTACAGCATGTACAGCAGCGTCGGCAGCGACTGCCGGTATGGCGGCGGACAGGAGATGAGAGCAAACGGCGATATCCTGTATCATCTGACTACCCGTGAAGGCAACTCTCATCTGTACGCGCTGTCGATGGACGGAAATTCGGTTCCGGTCGTTGTAAAAGACGGTTCAATTGACGAATTTGATATTCCCGAACAGGGCGGCAAGGCATTGATGGTTGCGATGTATGACACCCGTCTCCAGGAACTGTATGAAGCAGACCTCAAGACCGGCGAGGTTACACAGGTCAGCCATTTCAACGATGCAGCGCTGGAAGGGAAATATGTCGCTGTCCCGCAGCCGATCAGCGTTGAGAGTGAAGGCTGGACAATCGGCGGATGGGTGCTGCTGCCCAAAGACTATGACCCCAATAAGAGCTATCCGGCGGTGCTGGACATCCACGGCGGCCCCAAGACGGTTTACGGCCCGGTATTCTATCATGAGATGCAGGTCTGGGCGAACATGGGTTACTTTGTCTTCTACTGCAACCCGATGGGCAGCGACGGACGGGATAACAAGTTTATGGATATCCGCGGCCATTACGGCGAGACCGACTATAAAAACTTGATGGATTTCACCGACGCGGTGCTGGCAGCCTATCCCCAGATTGACCGGACAAAAGTCTGTGAAACCGGCGGCAGCTACGGCGGCTTTATGACCAACTGGATTATCGGCCATACCGACCGTTTTGTCTGTGCTGCCTCCCAGCGTTCGATTGCCAACTGGCTGAGCTTTTACGGGGTATCGGATATCGGTGTCGAGTTTGCAAAGGACCAGTGCGACGCAGACCCGATCAATACGCCGGATAAGATGTGGGAACATTCGCCGATGCGGTATGCCGGCAATGTCAAGACGCCTACGCTGTTTATCCATTCGGATGAGGACTACCGCTGCCCGCTGGCGGAAGGCTTGCAGATGTATACCAGCCTGGCTGCACAGGGTGTCCCGACCCGCCTGTGCCTGTTCCATGGCGAAAACCATGAGCTGTCCCGTTCCGGCAAGCCCCAGCACAGGGTCCGCCGTCTGACGGAAATCACAAACTGGTTTGAAAAGTACGCGCGTGCGAAATAAATAGCGGTACATAAAAGAACAGCTTCCTGCCTGGCCGTTACGGCCGCAGCGGGAAGCTGTTTTTCGTTATGATTATCGGTAACGGCACCGTGCGGGCATCAGCCCCTGTAACTGGCGAAGCTGCTCGGAAGCGAGCTGATTATGTATCCGAAGGTAATCTTTCCGCTTGCGGTTTTCTTCCCGCTGGCGGTTTTGACGTTCTGCCCAGCGGGCGCAGGTCTTGTGGCAGTCGGGATGGAAATATGGGCATTGGTTCTGACAGGGCAACATGATACTCCTCCTTTTTGGGCGGCGCCGCCGCATCTGAGAAAAATACGGGCTCCCTGTTTGCTATTATAACAGCTTGCTGGTGCAATTTTTGTCAGATAACTGTAAATTAAAGGAAAAATCTGTTTACGCGGGCAACAGGAATATGATATAATGATAATAGAGAAAAATAAGCGTCAGACAGGAGTGAAAAAAGGTGCCGCGGGATACACAACAGATTATCCAGTCCGCTTTTATCCGCGTTTTGAATCAGAAGCCGCTGGATAAAATTACCGTTCGGGATGTCGTCAGTGAATGCAATGTCAGCCGGAATACTTTTTATTATTATTATCAGGATATTTATGCTCTTCTGGAACGGGTTTTGCTGGATGAAACCGAGCAGGCATTGCAGGTCGATTTTACCGACAGCAGCTGGCCGGAAGGGGTGATTGCTTCGGCACATTTTGCCTTGCAGAACCGCCGGGCGGTCTATCATATTTTTCAGTCGGATGGACGAAGGTTTCTGGAAAAATACCTGAACCGTGTGGTCGGTGAGGTACTTGACCGTTATGTCCGTGATCAGGCAGCAGGGCTGACTCCCGATGATAAGGATGTCCGGCTGGTTTCGATGTTTTACCGTAAAGCGCTGATCGGGATGATGATGGACTGGATGGCCCATGGCATGAAAGATGACCCGGAGCAGATCATCCGACGGCTTGGTCAATTGCTGGATGGGAATATCCGGCGGATTTTGCTGGCTGCTGAAAAAAATAAAATTGTGTGAAAATAATGATGCTTGCAGTAAAGATCAATGACAAAATGAATTTTATGTTTTTGAGAAGAAAATGTTATGAAGATACAGATTATTTTGATTTCAGGTCTCTGTCTGTTATTGTTGTCTTCCTGTTCCGAAAAAGAAAGACACACTTATACTGCTGACGATCGCCCGGAAATGTTTATCAATCAAAACCTGAGCCGATTATATAATCCTGGTATGGATACCAATACGGGTATGGCAGATTTAGTGGCGCAGGTGGAGATAACTTCCGACCAAGTGATAGATGAAGTTACTACGCCGGAGGGAGTGCCGTGGACGTTTTGTCATTATAATGCTGAATTGGAAGATGTGTGGTACGGTGAGCCGGTAAATAATGACATTCGGATTTACTTTCATGGAACCGATGCAGTGCTGCACCAGTATGACAAAGCAGTTGTCTACCTTATGTATGACGAAGAAAATTATTACGTCCCGGTAGATGGTGAATACAGCATTTTTATTTTGAATCCTCCTGGCGATGAAATATTTCCGTTTGCAATGGTATCAGAGTATGACCTGCTGGAGGGAGAAAGCGTTTCTCATCTGCGAGAGCAGACAGACGATGCTTTTGAGCGGGTTTTGAATGGTGAATCGGATGTATACCCATCCGGTGCGGTTTTTGATCTTTACCAGTCCAATGATTTGCATAATGGTGATGTGGATTAAAAAAATATATTCCGATTTGTACAGACAAAAGTGGAAAACGAAAGGAGGCAGCTACTGTGAAAAGAAGATTAACTGCCGTATGTCTGGCACTGTTTATGAGTTTATCATTTTCAGGCTGTTCTGTTGGGGGAACTGAAAAAAACAGCAGCTCTGATGAAAGCAAGCTGACCGCCCTGCCAACCTTTTCCTCAGAAAGTGAACTGACCGAATTTCTGAACGAGCAGAATACCCAAAACTATGATGTCGCTGTATATTCTGATTCCAGCCCGGATATGTTTGCGAAGCCGGGTTATATACCGGATGGGTATACACTGGAAGAGATTACGCTGTCTCCGGGTAATAAATCAGTTGGACACTACCCTTTCCTTACATATTCCTATTTATCGCAGGAGTTTTTAGAGTACCGGGAGTCTGTTACACATTTTGAATTGGGTGAACCGGGAGCTTCGGCTGAGTATGAGCTTCTGCAACGTCAGAACGAATACCGTTTTAGACGGGGTACAGCTGCTAAAGAAAATGAACAGCTGAGTACACGGCTTATCCAGCTCTATCATCTGCAGGAAAGCGAACTCTATCCGGGTGTTTATTTTACCAAACGTTGGAATGGACCGGGACAGACGGATTATACGATGGTGGTCTGGTTTGACGATTACAGCTTCATGTGTTCCATCTGGATGCCCTACGACCTGTTTAATGAAGAGGATATCCCGACCTATACCGAGGTAGAATATTTTTATATCGACACCGGCAATCAGACGATGGTTCTGGCTGAGTAACTTTTCCCCGATTTGTTCAGATAAAAGTGGAAAGTGAAGGGGGAATTTGCTGTGAAAAGAAGATCAACTGCCGTTTGTCTGGCACTGGTGATGAGCCTAACTTTTCCCGGATGTTCTGAGCAGGAGGTTGTAAACGACAGCAGCGCATGTGCTGCCCTGCCGACCTTTTCCTCAGAAAGTGAACTGGTCGAATTTCTGAATGAACAGAATGCTCAAAACTATGATGTCGCTGTGTATTCCGAAACTAATCCAGATATTTTTGCAAGACCGTCTTATGTTCCGGAGGGATATATGCTGGAAGAGATCACGCTGTCTCCGGGTAATAAATCAGTCGGTCACTATCCTTTCCTTACATATTCCTATTTATCGCAGGAGTTTTTGGAGTACCGTGAGTCTGTTACACATTTTGAATTGGGTGAACCGGGAGCTTCGGCTGAGTATGAGCTTATGCAACGTCAGAACGAATACCGTTTTAACCGGGATACAGTTGCCACAGAAAATGAACAGCTGAGTACACGGTTTATCCAGCTCTATCATCTGCAGGAAAGCGAACTCTATCCGGGTGTTTATTTTACTAAACGCTGGAATGGACCGGGGCAGACGGATTATACGATGGTGGTCTGGTTTGACGATTACAGCTTTAGCTGTGCTATCTGGATGCCCTACGACCTGTTTAATGAAGAGGATATCCCGACCTATACCGAGATAGAATATTTCTATATCGACACCGGCAATCAGACGATGGTTGTTGCTGAGTAACTTTTCCCCGATTTGTACAGACAAAAGTGGAAAACGAAAGGAGGTAGCTGCTGTGAAAAGAAGATTAACTGCCGTATGTCTGGCACTGTTCATGAGTTTATCATTTTCAGGCTGT
>DCTE01000007.1 GCA_002329405.1 Ruminococcaceae bacterium UBA1448
GCCGGAAATTCCGCAAAAATTCTGCGGAACTAAAGACCTTCTGCCGATTGGACAAGCAGTTTGTTTGGATCTGGATACAGAATAATCATACACAAAAGGAGTCTCCAAAATGGATAAAATCGCGGTATTGATTCCCTGTTATAACGAAGCCAAAACGGTCGAAAAGGTTGTACAGGATTTCAGGAGAGTACTTCCCGACGCGACCATCTATGTTTATGACAATAATTCCTCTGACGGCACCGACAAACTCGCCCGGGAGGCGGGTGCAACCGTCTGCTATGAATACCAGCAGGGCAAAGGAAATGTCGTGCGCAGGATGTTTCAGNNGACGGGGATGATACCTATCCGGCCGAATTTGCGCCGGAGATGGTCGAGAAGGTGCTGAACAGAAAAGTGGATATGGTTGTCGGCGACCGGCTCTCCTCCACCTACTTTCAGGAGAACAAACGGCCGTTTCACAATTTCGGCAACTCGCTGGTCCGGTTCTGCATCAACCATATCTTCCAGAGCAATATCAAAGATATCATGACCGGCTACCGGGCATTCAGCTACCGGTTTGTCAAAACCTTCCCGGTTCTGTCACGCGGATTTGAGATCGAGACGGAAATGACCATCCACGCTATTTCANNATGGCACTGGACAACGTCATCATCGAATACCGTGACCGCCCGGAAGGAAGCGAATCCAAGCTGAACACCGTCAGCGACGGATTGAAGGTACTCCGCACAATTTTAAACCTGTTTAAAAATTACCGGCCGTTTGAGTTTTTCTCGGTCATTGCGCTGATTCTGTTTTTGATTTCAGTCGGTCTGTTTATCCCATTTGTCTGGATTCCCTTCTGCCGTACCGGCCAGGTCGACCGCTTCNNACGGATGCGGGTTTATCACACTGGCTGCCCTTCTCTCCTTCTTCAGCGGCATGATTCTGGATTCGATCAAGCAAAAGGAACGGCGGGAGTTCGAATTCCGGCTGTCGCTGCTCAGTCTCCTGCACCGGCGGGATGACTGAGTGCAGAAGGAGGCAGTCATGTTAACCTTTAAAAAAGGGAAAATGGAAAAAACTTCCCGGAAACACTCGGGAAAAATCTGGTGTCATGCAGCCGCCATTTTATTCGCGGTTTTCATGATTCTGGGGCAGTCATTTTATGAATCAAACAGCTGGGCGCGGGTTTTTGGAAGCGTCAGCCACCTGATCAGCGGGCTGATCCGCGGGATTTTCTGGTATCTCCTGTTTTATGCCGGCATTTCGCTGTTTTTCCGTTTTCTGGATACCGGCAGCTTTTTGAGCAAACCGGGAACCGGGCAACATAAACTGCGGGACAATCGGTATATCGCACGGTTGGGTTCGATTGCCGGCCGCTATGCCGGGCTGATCATTCGGTACCCCTTCCGAACGGTCTTTCTGACTTTGCTGATCCTCAATATCCCCTACATCATCTTTTCCTATCCTGGAATTTTCATGGGGGATTCAGCGACCCAGATCGCCCAGTCGGTCTTCCACACCACTGGTCTGTCCAACCATCATCCGGTCATGCACACCCTGTTTTTAGGGGCCTGCCTCAGCCTTGGCGGGATGATCGGCAGCTGGAACTTTGGTGCCTTTTTATTCTGCCTGCTCCAGACGCTTTTGATGTTTGCGGTGATGGCCTATGGGGTCAAGACGCTGGTTGAAATTCAAGCAAACAGATGGGCATATCTGGGGGTTATCCTGTATTATATCATCCACCCGCGCATCTCCGCCTATCTGTTTCTGGTATCCAAAGACATCCTGTACGCCGATTTTATTGTACTGTTTTATATTGCTTTCTTCCGGCTGATTCAAAACAGTGTTCCCAAAAGGAAAAGGGACTTCCTGCTGATGGGTGTTGCGGTGCTCGGAATGATTATGGCAAGGAATGACGGCATCTATGTGATTGTTCTGACGCTGCTGCTGGGACTGCTGTATAAGCCGTTCCGCAAAAAAGCCGCCTGTTATATCGCTCTCGCTGTCTTTACGTCGGCCATGCTCAATCAGGTCCTCTATCCATTGATGGACGTCACCCCGGGGTCTATCCGGGAGATGCTTTCGGTTCCCTTCCAGCAGACCGCAAGGTATGTCAAATACTTTGAGGATGATGTGACTGAAGAGGAAAAACAGGTGATCGACAAGGTACTCGACTATGATGTCCTCGCAGAGAGTTATGACCCCGACCTGTCGGACGCAGTCAAGGCGACCTACCATGGGACCAATGAGGACCTCGCAGAATACTTCGGCGTCTGGTTTGAGATGCTGCTCCGTCATCCGGGGGTCTATATCCAGGCGACGATCAACAACTATTATCAGTATTTTTACCCCGGCCCCACGCTGTTCAACAACTACAGCTACGAATGGAGCGAAGAGATGATGGACGGGTTGAACGAGTCGTTCGGCTCTGATTACCATTTCCCGGAGATCTGGGACACCGCACGGGAGACGCTGGAAATGGTGCGGGAAGATTTCTTCTCAATGCCGGTATGGTCGCTGCTGAACAAGCCTGCCCCCTATATCTGGATGGCGATTCTGTTTATCCTTTACTGCTTCAGAAGAAAAAGCCTGCTCGGATTTATCTTTGGGATGCCGATGATTGTACAGATGCTGATATTCATAACCGGGCCGACCAACGGCTATTACTGCCGGTATGAGTATCCGATGGTCATCTACCTGCCGGTGGTCTATATCTTTGGCCTGCATCTGATAAACAGCGCACAAACACGGCTTTCCTCTGACAGCTGATATACCCAAAAACAAAGAGTCTGTATGTACACGTTTTTTCGTGTGCATGCAGACTCTTTTTATTGTCCTGCTTTCAGATGATCGCACCGACCGCCATCGTTGCGATATAGAGGATCGACTGGTGCAGCAGATAGATCAGCAGCGAATGCCTTCCCATCCAGTCCAGCAGCGGCAACCTCAGTCTCCATCCCCTGGCATGGAACCCTGTCCGCAGACAGAACAGTCCAAGATAATATCCAACCAGAAACAGAAAACACCAGGGGATCAGGGAAAAGTAATCGGTGGAGACAAAACCCGGTTCGGGGAAACCTAAGTAGGTCATCGCCAACCCATGATACAGCCCATCCGGCAGCTGAAAAGTCCACAGACTTTCCCAGCCCAGAAAGCCGTCATTGACCCACCGGGTCAGTAAAAACATCAGCCCGCTCCCGATTATCCCGGCACCTGGCGGCAGCATTTTGAGCAGCCTGTCCAGCCCGCCCGTCAGCATCATACAGCTTCCGAGCAACGTCAGTACTCCAAATACCACTCTGTTTTCCGGGACAACCAGCACTGTCGCCGCTGTCACCAGCAGCCCGGCACCAAATACCTCGGCACCTCGCCGCATCGGATGCCGCCCCAGCGGCAGACAGAAGCCCGACAGCAAAATAAACGTCCAGCAGATGCTCTGCTGCCAGATAAACGCACCGGTTCCATGGTACCATTCCCACTGCATCCCAAGCAGGTAGACCGCATCCCATGCCGCATGGTACAGGATCATGCTCACCAGCGTAACTCCCCGCAAGGTATCCAGCAGTGACAGCCGTCCCACTGTTCTGCCGGAAGGTATTTCCTCCATCATTGCCTCTTTTTCCAGAAAAAGCCCTCCTTTTCCAGCCCCGGCAAAACAAATCGGGGTACCGTCCATAATATGACAGTGCCCCGAAAGACCGTTTAACCCAAATGAATATCCCTTGTCGCGATCACCGGCACACCAGTCCCGCACAGGTCTTCTACCAGCACCTGGCCGATTTTTACAGGTGCCTGTACGCAAAGGGTATCCAGCTGCCGCATCGCCTCAAACAGCAGTTCTTTCGGAATATCCCCTTTTGTCCGTACCGGGCAGAGCGGAAGATGCCCGCCGTTGACCCGTACCGTCGAGGTCAGCACACGGCGCGGAGCAGTCATCTCTGTTTCGGCATACTTTGCCCCGCGGGGGCAACTGTTGCCGGTCACACTGACAAACTTTCCGCCGTCCATCGTCACCCGCAGCGTGCATCCCATCGGGCAGACGATGCAGGTCAGTTCCTTTACCGTTTCACTCATCCCGCTCACCTCTTTTCCAGACGGACCGTCAGCTGCCCGCCCTCTGTTCCGGCCAGTGCAGCCGCCTTGATGGTCACCGACTCCATTTCACCCGGCAGCAGCCTGGGACGCATCCCTTTGTAAAGGACCTTGCCGCCATTTTCAACAATAACCGCTGCCTTGTCGACCACCTCGCCGACCCGGAAAAAGAGACGGACATCTTCCTTTGCAGGAAGGGAAACCGTCTGCGGCACAACATAACGGATGATTCCCTGCGGATGTATCGGCAGTTTAAATTCCTCGCCGTCTCCTTCCGCCAGCCAGCGTGCCGCGCCAGCCCCTGCAAGCTCCGCTTCGGCCGACACAAAGTCCACCAGGTCGTGGACATGCAGCACGTTGCCTGCCGCAAATACGCCCGCCATCTCCGTCTCACGGTTCTCCCCGACCACTGCGCCGCCGGTGACCGGGTCAAGCGGAATCCCTGCCTGACGGGTCAGCTCGTTTTCGGGAATCAGCCCGCAGGAGAGCAGCACGGTGTCACAAGCAAAATACTGTTCACTTCCCGGAATCGGACGCCGTTTTTCATCCACCTGTGAGATGGTGACACCGGTGACCCGCTCTTTGCCGTGAATCCGGGTAATCGTATGGGAGAGCAGCAGCGGGATGTCAAAGTCCCGCAGGCACTGCTGGATATTCCGCGACAGGCCCCCGGAATAAGGCATCAGCTCAGCCACAACCTCAACCTTTGCACCTTCCAGCGTCATCCGCCGCGCCATAATCAGGCCGATATCGCCGCTGCCGAGGATGACCACCCGGCGTCCGGGCATGAATCCCTTAATGTTGACAAACTTCTGTGCGGCACCCGCCGTATAGATACCGGCGGGACGTGTCCCGGGGATATTCAGTGCTCCCCTTCCGCGTTCCCGGCATCCCATCGCCAGCACAACCGCACGCGCTTTCAGCCGAATCAAACCATGTGCCGAACTGACAGCGGTAATTTCCTTGCATCCATCTTCCATCTGATGCAGCGTCAGCACCATCGTCGACAGCAGCGAAGGAATGCCCATCTCGACAACTTTTTTGGAAAAACGTGCGGCATATTCCGGGCCGGTCAGTTCCTCGCCGAACCGGTGCAGGCCAAAACCGCTATGGATACATTGCAGCAGGATACCGCCCAGCTCGGGTTCTCTTTCCAAAATCAGAATGTCATCCACAGCAACGCCGTTTTCCGCTGCCGCAATCGCCGCCGCCAGGCCAGCCGGTCCGCCGCCGATCACCACCAGTTCCCGTTCCATCTCCGCGCTGATTTCACGCATCCTGTCCACCTTCTTTCGTTTTCCCGACCAGCAGCCGGGAATCCCCGCCGCATTTGGTCACCTGTTCCACCGGAATCCCCAGTTCCCGCGCGATAATCTCAACCGCCTGCGGGGTACAGAAGCCGCCGTTGCAGCGCCCCATCCCGGTACGGGTACGGCGCTTGACACCGTCCAGATCATGCGCAGGCGGGTTCTGATGCAGCGCCCGGACAATCTCCCCTTCGGTCACCGTCTCACAGCGGCAGATGATCTGTCCAAACCGTGCATCCTCTTGAATCAGTGCCCGCCGCTGTTCAATGTCCATCTCCCGGAAGCGGGGAATCGGGCGGCGGATCGGGTTAAAATCCGCTTTTTCATCCAGCGCCAACCCCATCTCTTTCAGCAGGCTGACCGCGTATTCAGCAATTGCCGGCGCAGAAGACAGGCCGGGCGATTCAATGCCGGTAATCTCAACCAGCTGAGGCTGGTTTTTGGAAGATTCGATAACAAAATCATGTCCCGGCGAGCAGGAACGCAGGCCGGTAAAGCTGGTGATGACCGCCCGTAAATTGACCGCTGGCACTGACTTGGCGGCAAGTCTTGCGACAGTTGCCAGCCCATCTGCCGTCGTCTCGGTATCCTCCCGGTCTTCCCTGTTTTCCGAAGTCGGCCCAAGCAGCAGATTGCCGTCTACCGTCGGTGTAACCAGGATGCCTTTTCCCATCGCAGACGGGCACTGGAAAATCGTATGGGAGACCATCTGCCCCTGATCACGGTCCAGAAGCAGATACTCGCCCCGGCGGGGGAAGAGATGATATTCTGTATCCCCCAGCAGCACCGCTACCCGGTCACTGAACAAGCCGGCGGCATTGACGACATACCTCGCCTCTACCTGATCACCGGCTGCCGAAACAAGCGTCCAGACCCCGTCTGCAAAATCAGCCGATACGACCTCAAAGCCGGTATACAACCGGACACCGTTGTCCATCGCATTGCCTGCCGCCGCAATCGTCAGCTCATACGGGCAGACGATACCGCCGCTGGGCGCAACCAGCGCCGCGGTCACATTCCCGGAGATATTTGGTTCCAGTTCCCGCGCCCGGTCCCCTGAAACAATCTCAACGCCCGGCACACCGTTTTGGATACCCCGGTCGAGCAGTGTTTGCAGCGTACCATTGTCCTCTTCACCAAACGCCAGCACCATCGACCCGTTACGCTTAAACGGAACCGACAATTCACGGGCCAGCTGATCCATCATTGCGTTCCCGCGGACATTCATCTTTGCCATCACGCTGCCCGGCTGGCAGTCAAACCCCGCATGAACGATTGCTGAATTTGCCTTAGAAGTTCCCATTGCGACGTCGTCCGCCTTTTCCAGCATACAGACATCCAGCTGATACCGGGAAAGCTCCCGCGCGATCAGTGCGCCGACAACGCCTGCACCGATCACCGCAACATCCATCATTCCATCCACATCCTTTCCAGTTGATACCACATCTTTACCGGATAACCTGCAATCAGATCACACATCCGGCCAAAAATACAGATTCATTGTAAACAAATCCATCGCCAATGTCAATGAGACACTGATGTGAATCAGCATGATTACATCAGCTGAACCGGCAGTACAGGAATTTTATATTCATTTGAATCTGTCAAAAACGGAGCAGCAGCTCCCCGGCTACCGCTCCGCTTGTTTCCTTATTCTATAATCGTTCAGCCGGATACGGCATCTGAGCCTTCTGAACTTTCTGAGCTTCCAGACTCATTTGACGCTGCATCAGCAGAACTGCCGCTCTCGCCGCTGTCACTTCCAGATGTATCATCCGACGGGCTGGTAACCGCGCTGTTCTGAGCATCCAGAGAAACGACTGTTACAAATCCACCCTCATTGGTACCGGAAATGGTATAACTCTTGCCGGAGATAACCGGAACGTCGGTTGTTGCACCCGCTCCCTCTGTATAATAGATCAGATATTTGCTGCCCGACTCAGAGGTAAATTCATACGGATTGGTGCTGTCATGGAGCTTGATCATCTCAATATACTCTTCCAGACAATACCCACCTTTGGTGATTGCCTCAGCATGGACCGTACCGACATACCGGTAATGCCACGGTTCGGAAATAATACCGGTGATGCTGGACTTCTCTTCGGTATACCGGACGATAAACCCATACTTGTAGCAGTTCTCGACCAGCCACGCATAATCGCCCGTGCCGTCAAGATAGTTATTGCCAGCCGAAGAGGTATAGGAAAGGTCGAGGGCGTAACCGGTATGATGTTCACTGCATCCCGCTTTGGAAACCGAATCAGAAGTTGACGATCCGGTCGACGCCAAATCCTTGTCATAAAGTTCCTGCTGCTGGCTTACATCCCGGTAGGCACTCGTCAGCAGGACCGAAGAATTGCCGGTCGCCGCCTTGAAAGCATCCATCATATTATTCATTGCCTTGACGACCGCAGATTTGGCGTACATTTCCGCCTCTTTCAATCCGTAAGAGTTGGTCTTGTTCCCATAGAAGATCAGCAGATCTTCCGGTTCACTGCGGTATTCATGCGAACTGTTGACCAGGATCAACTCTCCCTGCCGTTCATCCGCCTCAGCCATCTGGACGGTAGACCAGGTATACGCCGTCTCCTGGCTTTCCTCCGATGACGGCTCGTCCGAACTGGTCGCTGAACTGTTGCCCGTTTCGGAATCACCCAGTCCCGAGATCGCTCCCAGTCCCTTGGAGACCAGGCGCACCGCGCCGCTGACCAGCAATACAAACAAAACAATTGTGACCACTGCCCCGCCAATCAGAATAATCAGATTACGGACATTGACACTTTTACGACGTCTTCTGACCTTGCGGCCTTTTGAGGAATACGACACGAAATCTTCACACCTTTCAGCGGGAAAACCGCTACAAACCATCTTTTCGGATATTCAGAATGATTCCGGCACACCCGGCACAGTATAATTTATGTTTCTAATTCAGTATATCACAATTATGCAAAATCCGCTACTGTTTTCTGCGATTTTGTCGCAATTCCGCAAAAAAGGCAGTTTGTTTCCGTCACTTTTTCCAAACCGGTTTGCTGACAACTGCAACCATATTTTGTTACCGGACACAATATCTTGTGGATAGAGGGCAAAATAAGATATGCACATTTTCAACAGGGCAATTGTTGAAAACTTTTGCCCGTATTTTGACAAAGATGCCGGTTTTATGGATTTTCTGTCATATTCCGTTCATTCTTGCGTCTCATCTGGTGGAAAAGGGGAAGTTGATGGGAAGGTGGAATGTTGATAACCCTGTGGAAACGGTGAAAAACGTGTATTTTTTTCCCAGATAGTACATTCTGTAAAATCTACAAAAAACAGCCAGAAAAAAGCTGCATAAATGTAGAAAGGATACGCCAAATTCTGTCGAAAAAGACGAATTTTCTGCCGGCCTCTCCCGGACTTTTCGGCCCGCAGGATATACAATCTGTAAAAGAAAAATGGAAATCCAGACGGGTTTTTCACATTTTTTCTCCTTGCAAAAAGCGGCTAAATATAGTATAGTGTTAAAAGCGATATTCGCCTGGTGCCAACAGCCGGATTTTCAGTCCCTGGCTGCGGGCATAACGTACCGTATACGCCGTTCCTCCGCGTAGAGAACCATTGTACACCCCAATCAGCAGTGAACAGCAGTCTACCATATAGCGATCCCGCACAAGATACCCGCCCGAAACGGCAGACGGAATCAGCACAATTTGTTGATCTGCCTTGTCGAGCAGGCGCTGATAACGGATCTGCCATTCTTCCGGCCAATTATCCGTCTGACCGGGAAACGGGCGGACACAGACCAGCCGGATCCACGGAAACTGTTCCCGTATAGATACGACCAGTTCTCCAGCCAGGATATCGCTTCCCATCGCCATCCCGCAGTAAAACCATATATAACCGGCTTCGATAGCCTCCTGGATCGCGTTTTGCAGCGCAAGCCGGAGGTCATCCAACCGGCAGTTGTGCAGCATCCACGGCCTGTGTCCGGTAAAACAGGCTGAACGTGCCCGGTCAGCCTGATCAAACCCAGTGGTCATTTGCTTCACTTCCTTTCTGTCAGATGGCAGCAGGCATACTGCCCTGCCTGTATTTTATTATACCATTGAATAAAAATTTCGGGTAGTACCTTTATGACAAAGAAAACATTTTACAGCCTTTTGTCCTGTTGGGCTGGGCTGTATGCTGATACAGAAAGGTCTGGTATTGATGGAGTTTTTAAAAAGGACCTGGGCAGAGATCAACCTTGACGCCCTCAGGCATAATATCGAAGCCATCCGCTCGGCGATCCCCCGGCAAACCGGCATTATCGCTGTTGTCAAGGCAGATGCCTACGGACATGGCGATGGATACATCGCCGGGGAACTGGAACAGCTGGGCATCCGCTTTTTCGCAGTCTCCAATCTGGAAGAAGCTCTTTCTCTCCGCCGGAAGGGCATCAAAGGGAATATCCTGATTCTCGGACCGACCCCCTACCGTCGGGCAGCCGACCTGGCCGGATACGGCATTACCCAGACCGTCTACTCCAGCCAGTATGCCGGTGATCTCAGCCGTGCGGCTGTCGCCGCCGGGGTAACAGTCCACTGTCACATCAAGCTGGATACCGGCATGGGCCGAATCGGATTTGTTGTCCGGGAGGATCAGGACCCCACCGAAGAAATCCGAAAGGTTACCAGCCTGCCGGGGCTTCAGTTTGACGGAATCTTCAGCCATTTTTCGTCGGCAGATGACATCACCCCAGAAGGGGAAGCCTATACTATTTTGCAGCAGCAGCGTTTCGACCGGACAGTCGCTTCGCTGGAAGCGGCGGGTATCCATTTCACCTGCCGCCATCTGCAAAACTCGGCTGGTATTGAAAACGAACGGGACTGCCGGTACGATTACGTCCGGGCGGGTATCATCCTCTATGGAATGCCGGTCGATACCAAAAAGGGCTGCGCACTGGATCTGCACCCGCTGCTGTCCATCCGTTCGGTCGTCACGATGGTCAAGACGCTGCATGCCGGAAATGCCGTCAGCTATGGCCGCCATTATACGACGGACCAGGACCGGATTATTGCGACGGTACCGATCGGGTACGCAGACGGATATCTGCGCTGCATGAGCGGCAAGGCAAGCGTCCTCATCCGCGGCAAACGTGCGCGGGTGATCGGCAACGTCTGCATGGACCAGATCATGGTGGATGTCACCGATATCCCGGGCGTATCGGAAGAAGACATCGTCACCATTGTCGGAACGGATGGAGACGACCGCATTACCTTTGACGAACTGGCAGGATATGCCGATACCATCAGCTATGAACTCTTCTGCCTGATCGGGAAACGGGTTCCCCGGGTATACTACCGCGACGGAAAAGAGGTCGGTGCAGTCAACTATCTGATTGACGAACCCCTGACCAACCTGCCGGAATAAGACCAGCTTGACAGAAAATTTTGGCAATGCTATAATTTATTTGTCAATCTTTAACAATCTTGATTTCGGAACAGGAAGGATGTTTTCTATGACGAATGTTGTACTGGATTCCCTCAAACCCCGCCGCAGCTGCCGCAGTTACCAGCCCGGCCAGATTAAGCCGGAAGAACTCAGCGCGGTGTTGGAAGCCGGAACCTGGGCGCCTACTGCAATGGGCACACAGGAACCGTTTATCGTCGTCGTTCAGAATCCCGATAAGATTGCACAGATCGAACGGCTCAACGCATCGGTCATGGGCAACCCGGACGGCCATCCCTTTTATGGTGCGCCGACCTTGCTGATTGTATTTGCCGACGCATCCCGCGGCGGCGTCTTTGTCGAAGATGGGAGCCTGGTCATGGGCAACCTGCTCAACGCCGCGCACGCAGTTGGACTGGGAAGCTGCTGGATTCACCGGGCACGTGAAGTCTTTGGGACCGAAGAAGGCAAGGCAATGATGAAGGAATGGGGTGTTCCTGAAAATTATGCCGGCATCGGCAACTGTATCCTCGGATACCCTGTACAGGAAGCACCGGCCAAACCCAGAAAAGACGGCTACGTAATTTTTGACTGATACAGGCTGATACAGGCTGTGGCGGAATTGTCTGCGTCAGCTTTTTTATATCTCTGATACCGCATAGCCTGCGCCGATTGAAAGCAGTATCTTTATATGGTATAATCAGACTGTGTACAGCTTTCAACGCTGCCGGAAGGGAGAATTGCCGATGGATGAAAAAATCCTGGTCGTCGACGACGAAAAGGAAATTGCTGGGTTGGTAGAAGTCTATCTGAAAAATGAAGGCTATACGGTTTTTTCATGCTATAACGGGACCGACGCGCTCGCATACATTGAGCAGCAGCAGCCTTCCCTTGCGGTATTGGACGTCATGCTGCCGGATATGGATGGATTTACCCTCTGCCGGAAGATACGGGAAAAATACCTGTTTCCGATTGTCATGCTGACCGCAAGGGTCGAAGATATGGACAAGATCACCGGCCTGACGATCGGTGCGGACGATTATATCACCAAACCGTTCAACCCACTGGAACTGGTGGCACGCATCAAAACCCAACTGCGGCGGTATCTGCGGTATGACCAAAAAGGCCAGCCGGATAAAATGGCGGCACAAGATGACTCGATTCAGATTCGAGGCCTGTCCATCTCGCGTAGTCAGCACAAATGCACCCTCAACGGCAAGGAACTGACAGTTACACCGACGGAATTCAATATCTTATGGTATCTGTGCAGCCATCAGGGTAAAGCTGTATCATCTGAAGAATTGTTTGAAGCGGTATGGGGAGAAAAATACCTGGACAGCAACAACACCGTCATGGCGCACATCGCACGGCTCCGGGAAAAGATGCAGGAGCCTGCCCGCCGTCCAAAATACATCAAAACCATCTGGGGGGTCGGATACACCATTGAATAACAACAAAATCCCATCTTCACGGCGCAGTCAGCTCAGCCGCCAGATTCTGGTACAATACCTGCTGGCAATTTCTGGAGCCGGTATTGTATTTGGCCTGCTGGTTTTGCTGCTGTGGCAGGTGGCGCAAAGTTTTGTCTGGCAGCCGTGGGACCCGGTCTACCAGCTGCTCAGTTGGATAAAAGACAACATTGTTCTGACATTCACCTGTGTTTTAGCAGCGATCTGGCTTTTCATCACCTATCTGTTTATCAACCGCCCGCTCCGCTATCTCGACCGGCTGATTGAGGCATCCAAACAGCTTGTAGTCCCAAATGAACAGGAAATTCTTCTTCCAAAGGCAATGAAACCAGTCCAGGATGAGATGAATCTGATTCGGGAACAGGCTCTGCGCAATGCCTTTGCGGCACGGGAAGCTGAACAGCGGAAAAACGATCTGATTGTCTATCTGGCACACGATCTCAAAACCCCGCTGACCAGTGTCATCGGTTATCTGAACCTGCTGCAGGATGAACCGCAGATTTCACCGGAACTGCGGGCACGATATACCGGCATTGCATTGGACAAGGCTTTGCGTCTGGAAGATCTGATCAACGACTTTTTTGACATTACCCGCTTTAATCTGACCACCCTCACCCTTGAACCGGAACGGATCAATTTCAGCCGGATGCTGGAACAGATTACCTTTGAATTCAACCCGGTTCTGGCCGAAAAGGGTCTGGAATGGGAAGCAGTCATCCAGCCGGACATTTCCATCCTCTGCGACCCGGACAAGATCGAACGGGTCCTGGATAACCTTATCCGAAACGCAGTCAACTACAGCTATCCCGACAGCAAAATCTTCCTGTCCATGTACAGCCTGGGAGAACAGGTTGAAATCGACCTGAAAAATAAAGGCAAAACCATTCCGCCAGAAAAGCTGAATCGGATTTTTGAACAATTTTACCGGATTGATTCTTCCCGTTCCTCCAAAACCGGCGGTGCCGGGCTAGGGCTGGCGATCGCAAAGGAAATTGTCACCCTGCATGGCGGGACCATCCGGGCTGCAAGTGAAAACGAAAGCATTTGCTTTGAGGTCGTTCTTCCGAAAAATTGTCAGAAAATTGTATGAATTTCCGCAGGAGAACGTCATCTTTCCGCCGCAAAACCCGAAAATATCCTTCGCCCTGTTCTGGTACAATTAAGATAACCAAACAGGGCGATTCCTTTTGCCCGGAAAGCGTGAGAAAAATATGTATCCTCGACAGCAGCCTTTTTATACTGGCCATAACGATGCAGAACTTCCGCCGGAACGGACGCACAGACGCAAAAAAAGACGAAAAACCGCCAGAATTGTCACAACCGCGATACTGCTCTGTCTGGCAGTAACAGCCGGATGGCAACTGCGAAAATTGCCGGGCCGGGAAATGATATCAGACATCCTTTCCTCCATCTCGGGCGAAACCATGTCGCAACTAAACAGTACGGAAACAGAAGAAAACGGCTGGCAGCTCATTCTGGTCAACCGGGAACACCCTCTGCCAGACAATTATCAAGTTGAGCTGACCGAGCTGTCCAACGGTGAAAAGGTCGCTTCCAGCATCTATCCCGCTCTTCAGCAGATGTTTGACGATATGCGTGCAGAAGGGATCTATCCGGTTGTAGCTTCCGGTTACCGGACATTTGAAGAACAGCAGCAGATTCTTGATGAAAAAACAGCAAGCTATCGTGCAGAAGGCTATTCAGATGCCGACGCTGCCGCACTGGCCGAAGATTGGGTCGCTATCCCCGGCACCAGTGAACATCAAACCGGTCTGGCAGTCGACATCAACGCCGACGGTATCAACTCAGCCGGATATGAGGTATACGACTGGCTGTCCGATCATGCCCATGAATATGGATTTATCAAACGGTATCCCGAAGACAAAATCGAACTGACCGGTATCTCCAATGAACCCTGGCACTATCGTTATGTTGGAAAATCAGCCGCAAAAGAAATCCACAAAAAAGGCCTCTGCCTGGAAGAATACCTTGGGTAACCCTTCCCGGCGGAGGCCGGTATTATTTATGGGATTATTTGACCGCCCGGGTTGCGACGAAACTCGGAATATTGTGTTCATGCAGGTTGCCGACCCCGNNGGTATCCTCATACAGATGGGTCAGCCGGAACCCGGCCTGTAACTGACAACCAATCTGCTCCTCCATTGTATGGGAGAACTGGACGCCTTCATTGCGTGCCATCGCCTCCTGGTAAAGAACAGGGTCTTTCAGGGGATTGTACGGCAGCCGGTGGGCGATCTTCGACTCCGTCTCATCGACGATAAAATTGATCCCGTTGTCCAGCCCGCAGAGCAGAATCCCGCCTTTTTTAAGTACCCGCCAGCACTCCTGAAAAACCGGCAGTACCTCCTCAATGTAACAATTGGAGACCGGATGAAAGATAATATCAAAGCTCTCATCCGCAAACGGCAGCCGTTTGGTCATATCCCCGCGGATGATCTCAACCGGATAACCTTCCCGTTCGGCGACCATCCGCTCACTTTCACACTGGACCTCCGAATAATCCAATACGGTGCACACTGCGCCCAGTGCTGCAAATACCGGTATCTGCTGGCCGCCGCCGCTTGCCAGTCCCAGCAGCTTTTTCCCGCGAAGTTCCCCGAACCATTCATGCGGGACGATTTTCGTCGGCGTCAGATACACACCCCACTGGCCGTCCAGTGCATGCTGATAGACCTCATGGGGAATCGGTTTTCCCCATTCCCAGCCATCCCGGCACCAGCCGTCGATCACCTGGGAATTGATCTGCTGATAATCCATCTGTTTTGCCCTCCATTCGTTTGATCTGGCTTCATTATAACAGACGAAAGGTGACTGGGCAACATCCTGTCTGAAAATAGGGGCAGACAATAAGCAAAATACGAAAAAAGCGTAAATTTGATTCACAGGCTATGGAAAAGCAGGGCAAATTGTTGTATAATGATGTCATATTGGGGTTTTATGTTCCCGACTGAAACTAACAATCAAAGGAGTTCTTCTTTTTGGAAATTTACCTGGACAACTGCGCAACCACCAAGGTCTGCCAGCCTGCGGCTGAGGCGGTTCTCCGCGCGATGACGCAGGACTATGGAAACCCGTCCTCCCTTCACAAAAAAGGTCTGGACGCCGAGCACATCCTCACCTCTGCCAGACGGACAGCCGCTTCCCTGCTGGGATGCGATTACAGCTGTGTTTACTTTACCGGCGGCGCGACCGATTCCAACAACCTCGCGATTCAGGGGGCACTGGCAGCACATCCCCGCGACGGCAAAACGATCGTAACCACGACGGTCGAACATCCATCGGTTGCCGATACGGTCACTGCGATGGAAAAACGCGGCTATACCGTCAAACGGGTGGCTCCCCGTCCGGACGGACAGTTTGATCCGCATGACCTGGTAGACGCAGTGGATGACGACACGGTACTGGTAACCTTTATGATGGTCAACAATGAGCTTGGAACGGTTCTTCCCTATGAAAAGGTGGTTCCGGCTATCCGGCGCCGTTTCCCGAAGGTTCTGATCCATATGGACGGCGTCCAGGGATTTACCAAGCTGCCGCTTTCGGTCAGCAAATTGGACCTCGACCTGTTTTCCTTCTCAGGGCATAAACTGTACGCCCCCAAGGGAATTGGGGGACTCTATATCAAAAAAGGAATCCGCCTGCTGCCGGTGGAATATGGCGGCGGCCAGGAAAAGGGGCTCCGTTCTGGGACAGAAGCGGTCCCGTCCATCGCCGGTCTGGATGCGGCACTCAAAATGATCCAGCAAAACCGGGCGGATATTCTCCAAAACTATCAGCACTGCAACTGGACATTGCGTA
>DCTE01000193.1 GCA_002329405.1 Ruminococcaceae bacterium UBA1448
CACTGTCCGCCGGGTAATCGCCATTTCTTCCAAGGGCGAAGCGATGGCACCCTGCGGGGCCTGCCGGGAACTGATGGTGCAGCTGAATCCTGAGGGGTACCGTGAAATTGAAATTATGCTGGACTACCAAAGCGGACGGATTGTGAAACTGGGAGAACTGACGCCCGACTGGTGGGTATGAGCAGCGGTAACCGCTGAAAGGCACAAAAATCGGAGGTATCACACTATGCAAACAACAGTTATCCACTGTACCTACCGCACCCCTTCCCTCACGCTGACCCGTATCCGTGACGGCGCGGATAAAAAGAACATGATATTTTCCCTGCTGCATAACAGTGAAAGATGGGGAGAACTCGCGGTTTCCTTTCAGGATGCCGGATGTCCTATGCTGTCGGTTCAGCTCTCCGGGCCGCAAGCGGATGAAAACTTTGCGGATGAATTATTGAAAATCTGCCTGCTGGAACTGATGCCGGATATCGGACGACCGCAGGCAATCTTGTCCATGCCGGATGAATGGACGGCGCTGGCTCCAAAATATGGCTTTTTCCCTGCCGGGGACGGAACTTTTCAGCGTCCGGCAGAAGAGGAATTTCGGCGGGAATCTGGGATTTCCTATTGTGGGCTTGCCTGCTGCCTGTGCGACGAACAGCCCGGATGCAAAGGGTGCCAGATGGGCGGATGCAGCATGACAAAAAGCTGTACCATCCTGCATTGCTGCCGGGATAAGGGACTGAAAGGGTGCGGTAGATGCAGCGAATTTCCCTGCGGGGAACGGATGCTTGCAAATCCCCGGATGCGCGCCTTTGCCCGGTTCGCTGCCGAAATGGGGGAAGATACGCTGATGGACGGATTGCAGACGGGAGCAAAACGCGGGATGATCTACCATTATCCCGGCAGCCTGGTCGGAGATTACGACCTGCCGGGAAATGAAGAAGCTATCCTTTCTCTGCTGCACCGGCTGTGCGGCTATCCAAAAGACTGACCGCGCAAAGGTCAGACAAACAGAGGTGACCCAAATGAAAATCAAAAACAATTCCCTCACCTGGCTAATTCTGACAGCGATTGTGATGCTGGTATTTCCATGGCTAACCTATACATTTATAAAAGGTATGACAGGGATGTTTGTCTGTTTTGTACTGTTTTTTGTCATCGACCCCCTGTTCAGCATCATCTGCGGTGTATTTGCAAGCAGAAATCCGAAAAAACTCTGGGCCTGCCCGCTGATCACCGGAATCCTGTTCATACTCGGCTGCTGGCTGGTGTTTGAGATGGGAGAAGGCGCGTTTGTGGTATACGGAATCGGATACTGCGCAATCGGAGCGGCGACGATGGGAATTTCGGTGCTGTTCAGCAAACTCCTGCGCCGGTAATTCCCGGAAAGGCGGTAAACGATGTATAAATTGGAACGTACAAAAAAGGTAAAAGCCGTGACCATCTGTCTTGGTATCCTGAGCTTTATCGTATCCTTTTTCAGCTGCCAGGCCGGCGGATATGAGATGCTGGAACATGATTTTATCAATTTCCCATTTGCTTGTATCTTAATGGTTGCCTGCTTTATTTCCGGGATTATTCTGCTGGTCATCAGCATCGCGATACATACCATCCAGAAGGATGTGGAAGAACATCTCGCCCTTCTTTTTAAAGAACAGATGGAGTTTCCCAAAAAATAAATCTGTTTTAATGCCGCCGGCTGATCGTCAGCGGCATATTTGCTGCCTGAAAAAAATTGTTATGAAAATGAACCTTTCTGCCTCCTGCGTTGTATATACAGGTGAAAGGAGGCGCGGAGGATGAATATAGACAGTTACATCCGGCAGTATGGCGGCAGGCTGTACGGGCTGTGCCGTACCCTCTGCGCCAGTGAAGCCGACGCGGACGACCTGTACCAGGAAACATGGCTGAAAGTCATCCGGTATTATGACCGGTACGACCCGTCCAGGGAATTTGAACCATGGCTGACCAGGATCTGTGTCAATACCTACCGCAGTACCCTGCGCCGGATGATCCGAAGCCCGGTTTTCCCGTTTCATACAAACGAAGAAAAGGACGCCGCGATGGAAAAACTGGCCGCACCGGAGAAGGAACATTATACAGCACTGTACGCGGCGATTGACCGGTTGCCGGAAAAACTGCGGCTGACGGTAATCCTCTTTTATTTCAGGGACATGGACATCACGTCGGTGTCGGCGGTACTGGGGATGCCGTCCGGAACGGTCAAATCCCGGCTTCATAAGGCGCGAAAATTACTGAAGGAGGTACTCGATCATGAAACAGATCTACGATTTTGACCGGTACCCGCCGCCGGTACTGAATGAAAACATGCTGCGTGACAAACTGGAAAAGCGCAGTAAAAAACGCCAGACCATCCTTCTGGCAGTGAGCGGCGTACTGCTTCAGATTGTGGCACTGCTGCTGGAGGTACTGACCTGTAACCGCTACCCGATCTTTTCGGTCTGCTGCCTTGTTTATCAGCTGGTGTCCATGACCGGCGGCGGCGTCATCGCGGTGGTTTACGCACAAAAAGGAGGGAATTTCCATCATGAGTAGCAGCTCAGCAGTTCTGATTCTGTTTTTTCCGCTGATTCTGATGTTGATCATTCCGGTGTCGATCGGCATATACGTCTGGCGGGACGCCAAAAGACGACGGATGAACGCGGTTTTGTGGACGATTATTGCGGTATTCGCGCCGACACTGATCGGATTTATCGTTTATCTGCTGGTGCGGAACAGTTATTCTGACCTTGAATGCCCCAGCTGCAAAGCACCGGTCACAAAAGAGTATGCTGTCTGCCCGAAATGCGGCGCAAAGCTGCGGATGAGCTGTCCGCAGTGTGCGTTCCCGGTTGAGCCGGACTGGAAGGTCTGCCCA
>DCTE01000101.1:0-269 GCA_002329405.1 Ruminococcaceae bacterium UBA1448
GGTCTGCCAGATCGACGTCGGCGGGGAAGAGGATGTCCAGATCATCACCGGTGCACAGAACGTTTTTGAAGGTGCGCTGGTTCCCTGCGCACTGCACGACTCCCATCTCCCGAACGGTGCCCATATCAAACGGGGCAAACTGCGCGGCCTGCCCTCCAACGGCATGATGTGTTCCGGCGAGGAGCTCTGCCTGAAGGAAGGGGACTATCCCGGCGCGGAAGTCCACGGCATTCTGATTCTGGAAGGGGACTGGAAGCCGGGCACCGACA
>DCTE01000101.1:275-593 GCA_002329405.1 Ruminococcaceae bacterium UBA1448
AATGTGCTGGGGATGAATGATGTGCTGATCGACTTTTCGATTCTGTCCAACCGCCCCGACTGCAACTCGGTGATCGGCATTGCGCGTGAAGTTGCGGTTGTACTGGGGAAAGAGTTCCACGGCCCCGACACCAGCTATAAGACCAGCGGCGGTGACGTCCATGATTATATTTCCATCCGCGTTGATGACTTTGACCTCTGCCCGCGGTATGTCGGCCGTATCGTCAAAAACCTGCGGATTGGTCCGTCACCCGAATGGATGCGGGAATGCCTGAGAAGCGCAGGCGTCCGCAGCATCAACAACATCGTCGACATCACC
>DCTE01000101.1:657-2720 GCA_002329405.1 Ruminococcaceae bacterium UBA1448
ATGCTGGTCATCGCCGACGCCGAAAGCCCCTCCTGCCTGGCGGGTGTCATGGGCAGCCTGCATTCCGAGATTGAACCGGATACAACCGAACTGCTGTTTGAAACGGCGAAATTCCGCCGGGACAACATCCGCCGCACCGCTCGCGCGCTGGGTATGCGGACCGAGTCGAGTGCCCGGTTTGAGAAGGGTACCGACGTTATGGGCTGCACCTACGCGATGGACAGAGCGTTGCAGCTGATCAATGAACTGGACTGCGGCGACATCGTCGATGGCGTCATTGATGTCCATGAGCAGCTCCCCGAACAGCGGGTCATCCATACCACTGTGTCGGATATTCTGGCACTGCTGGGGGTTGAAGTGCCGACTGAAACGGTTGTTTCGATTCTGAACAGCCTGAACCTGGCCTGCACATTGGGCGAAGACGGCAACAGCCTGTCGGTTACTGTCCCGTCCTACCGTGACGACGTCGAGAGCCGCGCCGACCTGGCCGAAGAGGTCATGCGGATTTACGGGTACGATCACATTGTATCCACCCCGATTGACGGCGTGATTATCCGCGGCCGCAAGCTGCCGGAACGGATCGCGGCCGATACCATCAAAGAGCTGCTGGTTGGGGCTTCGATGCGGGAGATCACGACCTATTCCTTCATCAGTGCCAAAGCCTGCGACCAGCTGGGACTGGCGGAGGACGACAGCCGCCGCAAAGTCGTTTCGCTGCTGAATCCGCTTGGCGAGGAGTACGCGGTCATGCGCACCCAGCTGGTGTCCAGCATGGCGACGGTTCTTGCGACCAATATTTCCCGCAAAAACGCGGCCGGCCGGTTCTTCGAAGTCGGCAAGCTGTTTATCCCGAAATCTCTGCCGCTGACTGAACAGCCGGAGGAACTGCCCGCCCTGTCGCTTGGCCTTTATGGAGAGCAGGAGAGCTTTTTCACGCTGAAAGGGATTGTCGAGATGCTGTTTGCCCGCTGCCGGATGGAGGTTTCCTACCGCCGGAGTTCCGAAAACTACCTGCATCCCGGACGTCAGGCCGAGATCGTATATAATGGCGAAAAGATCGGCGTGCTGGGCGAGATGCACCCGCTGACCGCAGAGAAGTTCGGCATCGAAGGCCGTGTATATCTGGCGGAAATCCGTCTGGAAACGCTGTATGCCGCACTGGAAGGCCAGCGCACCTTCTACCAGCCGCTGCCGCGCCATCCTGCGTCGGTGCGTGACCTGTCGCTGCTGGCAGGTGTCGAGGTTGCCGTCGCGGATATCGAAGCGGCGATCAAAAAGGGTGCCGGCAAGGTGCTGGAGAGCGTCAAGCTGTTTGACGTCTACCAGGGCCATCAGGTTCCCGAAGGCAAGAAGAGCGTATCTTACTCGCTGACGCTGCGTGCGCCCGACCGGACGCTGACGGTTGAAGAGTGCGACNNAAAAGGTATTGAAAGCCCTTGAAGAGATCGGCATTTCGATGAGAAGCTAATTGATATGGTAAAAGCAGAAGCTGTTCTGTCAACCGGCGGGACGGCTTTTGTTTTTTTATTTACAGCCAGTTTCTTGACAATCTTATCGGATGTGCTATACTTTTGAAAGCAAAAGTAAAGGAGACATGCGGATGAGATGGAAGAATGACCGCCCGGCGGGAGAGCCGGACGGGGTTCCCGAGGATTTTACCGTCGAATATGAAGACGATTTCGGCACGCCGCAAGCCGGGGAGGTCTACCGGGACNNACCGGGAACAGCAGGATTATGACGATGGATACAGCAATGGGTACAATGGCGGCTACGATGACGGATATGATGACCGCTATGATCAGGGTTATGGTTATGACAATGACTATAACGATGGATATAGCGATGGATATGACGACCAGTATGATGACAGTTATGCCCAGGGCTATGACGATTATAACGACGGTTATCAGGACGATGGATATGGGCAGGAGCCGGAAGAGATGGAACAGCAAACCCGCTTTTACAAGCATCATAAACACCGGACAGACGGGTATTCCGACCCGCCCCGTAAAAAGAAAAAGCGCGGCTGCCTGCTCAAACTGATTTTACAGCTGTTTTTGCTG
>DCTE01000086.1:0-18868 GCA_002329405.1 Ruminococcaceae bacterium UBA1448
GAACACCTTTTATCAGATGTGGGGAACGGATACACCGCAGAAAGCCAAAGAGAAAATAAACGCACAGAGAAAGCCGTGCGAAACTCCGGCCAATCTGGAAGAATGGGCACTTGATACCGTTGGCAGAGATATTTACCAGACCTTTATAAAGGATTATACCGAAAAACAGTGGGGAAAGCCCTGCCGGGAACTTCCTGCTGAAATTATGAAAAGAATCCCGCTGCGCTTCACGTTTGACAACAATTATTTCCGTGAGAAATATCAGGGAATTCCGGTAAAAGGGTATAATCATATGATTGGGAAAATGCTTGAAAAAAGCGATGTTTTCCTCTCAGTGTCCTTTAAGGATGCCAGGATAAATGCCAGGCAGATTGTTTATACAGGAGCGCTTGACGAACTGTACGATTATTGTTTTGGTCCTTTGGAATGGAGAAGTCTTCGGTTTGAACATAATTGTCTGTCCACCCAAAACTTTCAGGGGGTTGCAGTTATGAATTATACCGGAAAAGAGCCGTTTACAAGAATCATCGAGCATAAGCATTTTCTGCCCGGCAATCAGCCGGTAACAGTTATTTCGCGGGAATATCCCGATGAATGGAAACCCGGAAAAGAACCGTATTATCCAGTCAACGATCAGAGAAATCTTGCTTTGCAGGCAAGATATTGTGAACAGGCAAAAAAGGATGGTTATATCGTTCTTGGTCGGTTGGGAGAATACCGCTACTTTGATATGCAGGATACGATCAAAAGCGTATTCAGAATGGCAAAAGAAATGGGGATGACCGTATGATGACGGGCAATAATCTGATGTAATTTCAGTCGACTTTGGAGGTGGAATTTTTGGCAAATGAACAGAATCTGCATCAATTCCGAACCTCCGACGAAGCGAGAGAAAATGGTGCAAAAGGTGGCAGAAAATCCGGTGAGGCCAGACGGCGCAAAAGGGATATGCGGGAAGTTGCAAAACTCCTTTTGAATATGCAGGTCCCTGTAAGTCAGAAGAAGATGCGCGCTACCATGGATTCACTTGGTATCTCGGAGGATGATATGACCTATAATGTTGCGATTCTGGTTGCCATGCTTTTGCAGGCCGGAAATGGCAATGTTAAGGCTGCGACCTTTATGAGAGATACAGCCGGGTATAACCCTGCACATCAGCTTAACGAAAAGAGGTTCGCTTATCAGAAGAAACGGGACAAGGAGGAAACCGGAGGAGGTTCAGGCAGTCTTGCAGATGAAATAGAAAAAGCATACAACCGGAGAATGAGCAGGGAAGGCATAGACGATGATGAGCAAGACGAATCGGGGAATTGATTATTATTACAATCATCCAGTAGAGTTTGTCGAAGATATCATCGGAGCAGTACCCGATGCAAAGCAGCGGGAGATTTTAAACAGCATTGCCAGGAATAAGCTGACATCTGTCCGAAGTGGTCACGGTATTGGTAAAAGTGCAGTTCTCAGCTGGGCAATCATCTGGTACATATGCACCAGACCATTTCCGAAAATCCCCTGTACAGCACCTACACAGCATCAGCTGCATGACATTCTTTGGGCAGAGGTGGCAAAATGGATTCGCAACAATCCGGTTCTGGAACATTCGATTATCTGGACAAAGGAAAAAATCTATTTATCAGGTTACCCGGAAGGCTGGTTTGCAGTTGCACGGACAGCCAGTCAACCGGATGCCCTTCAGGGCTTTCATGCTGATCACGTCCTTTACATTATCGACGAAGCGTCTGGCGTAAAAGATGAAATTTTTGAACCGATTCTGGGTGCACTGTCTACCAAAGGTGCCCGGCTGGTTATGATGGGAAACCCGACGAAAATACACGGGTTCTTTTATGACAGCCATCACAAAAACCGGGAGCGATTCAAAGCAATTCACATTGATGGACGGGACAGTGGCAGGGTTGACCGGGAATTTATTCAGACCATCATCGAAATGTATGGAGAGGACAGCGATGTATTCCGCGTCCGTGTGGCTGGGGAATTTCCGAGAGCTTTGCCGGATTCTTTCATCCCGGTGGAATGGTGCGAACGGGCAAGTACCGCCGACTGTCAGTCGGTTGATACCGTCAGTCGGATTGATATTGGAATTGACGTTGCACGCTACGGCAATGACAGCAGTGTAATTTCTGCGGTTTTGAACAGAGAGCTGCAGCTGAGGCCGGAAGTTTATCATCACAACAACACAATGGAATTGACAGGCAATGCTGTACTGACGATCAAGCGGCTTGCAATGGAATACCCATCTGTCCCTATTTCTGTCAAAATTGACTGTGACGGGTTGGGTGTTGGTGTGTATGATCGTCTGGTAGAATTGAAAGGTGAAATCATTACAGAGATTAGCCAGGCTTTTGAAGCGGATGGATTTTTTCGACCGCCTAACCTGGAAATTGTGGAATGTCATTTCGGTGGAGAGGGCGGTACAATCAATGAACGTGACCCGATTTCCTATCAGAACAGTACAGGTCTGATGTGGGGCGCGGTGCGGGAAGCATTGAGAACGGAACAATTGAAACTATGGCCAGACGACAAACAGATTTCGCAGCTTTCAAACCGCAAGTATTTTGTCAACAGTTCCGGCAAGATTGAGTTGGAGAAAAAAGAAGCAATGAAAAAGCGCGGGCTCAGCTCCCCTGATATGGGAGATGCACTCGCGCTTGCTCTTTATAATCCGGTTGTCAGCGACTGGTCGTTGACCTATTAATAATCCAGGAGGCAAATCACAATATGGGTTTTATTTTCGGAAATNNGCACGAGGGCGCCCTTTTATCTCCACATGGTCCAATCCCCCCGACAGGAATACAGGTGAATGGATTAAGGAATTTGAGAGAAGCCCTCGACTTTCGGTTGTGCAGCGGATTGCATCTGATCTGTCGTTTGCTCAGGGTAAGTTGTTTCGGATAAAGCAGGACGGTACAGAGGAAGAACTGAAAGAACACCCCTTTCTTGAATTCTGGAAGCATCCTAATCCCTTGCATGAAATGACGGCAGCGGCAATCTGGCAGCTGTTGGAAATCTATCTGAAACTCAAAGGCGAAGGGTATTTCATTATCGAAAAGGATTCTTCCGGGATGCCGGCAGAGCTCTGGCCTGTGCCTGCTCACTGGGTTCAGATGACACCATACCTTGGATATCCATTTTATAAAGTCAAGGTTTCGAGCGGGACAATCATGGATATAAGTGTCGATGATATGTTTGTCATGAAGGAACTGTGTCCGTATGACCCATTTCAGCGTGGACTTGGGCAGATCGAACCATTGGCAGATGAGATCGAAACTGACGAATATGCTGCTAAATTTCAGAAGCGATTTTTCTATAACGATGCAACCCCAAATCTGGTAATCGGAATGCCAAATAGTACCAAAGAGCAGCGAGACAGGTTCCTGGCTAACTGGAAAGAGATGTTCAAAGGCATGCTGAACAGTCATAGCGTTGCAGTTGTCAATGGTGATGCTACTGTAACTAAACTCGTCGAAAGCATGAGAGACCTTGACATGGTGAACGGTCGCATTTTTTTGCGCGATTCCGTACTGGAACACTTCGGAGTTCCGCGGGAGATTATGGGTATCACAGAGAATAGCAACCGAGCTACCGCTGAGGCTGCACAGTACATATATGCTCAAAATGTTCTGATGCCGGAACTGAAAAAGCGTGAAGACGCTATTAACCAACAGCTGATTCCGCTTTTCGGCAGTGATTTGGTCTGGCACTTTGATGATATTGTTCCCAAAAATCAGGAGTTCGACAAAGCCAAGGCGTTGGATGGCTGGAATTCCGGACTGATGATGAGAGACGAAGCAAGGGAATTTTTGGGAATACCTCCTTCTAAGACCGGAGGCAACGTCTACAAGACAACATTCAGTGATATGTTCATTTCAGAAGACGACAACCCGGCAGAAGTGTCTCAAATGATGGATACTGCAAGCACAGTGCCCGCAGGAGACGAGATGTCGGATTTTTTGATAACCAATGAGGGTGAATCTAAAAACACCTTAAACAGGCGCACAGCCGCGGAAAAAGCAAACAGACTGCAAGCAATACAGCGAACAATCGAAATGGCAGAGCGTCAGCAGACCAGACGTTTTGAGACAGCGACCAACCGATATTTTGGAGATCAGACCGACCGTATCAATGCGGCTTTATTCGGAAGCCAAAAGGCAGACGAAACCGTCTGGGATCAGCTGCAAAAGGTTCTTCCCGACCTGCAGGATGAGGATGACCTGAAAAACTCTGCGCTCTGGTTGTCTTTGAGTGAAGCTGAACGGGCGACAATTCTTTCATCGTTCGTAAACGGAATGCTTGACTGGACAAAGGAAGAAACAGAACTGATGAAGATATTCGAACCTTTGTGGCGGGAGAGCTATGACAAAGGTGTGGGAATGTCTGCTCAGATGTACAGTATACCGGGGATTCAAAGACCGGAACTGATTTCCACTGCCAAACTTCGTGGCGGGCAGCGGGTACAGCATATCACAGATACCACCAAAGATCGCATTGCACAGATCGTATCCGCCGGTCTGGAACATGGAGACGGTAGGCTGACGATTGCCAAACAGATTCAGCAGGAGATGGGTACAAGCTCTGCACGGGCAAAAATCATCGCGTCCCAGGAGTGTAACGCCTCACTGATGACCGGACATTTTGACATGATGCGTGCGGCAGGTGCAGGTACAAAAACCTGGCACGTTACCAACCCGGCGGTAGCGCGGGATACTCATATGAAACTCAATAATGTTTCGGTGCCTATCGACAGTAAGTTCCCGAATGGATGCCGGTTTCCGTGCGACCCTGAATGCAATGACGCATCGGAAGTGGTGAATTGCCATTGCTTCCTGACTTTTGACCGATAAGGGGGTGATCATTTTGAGTGAACGCAAAACACTGCAATTTAAAGCCGACAGTTTTGATGATGAACAGGGAATTTTCTCTGGTTTTGCTGCTGTCTATGGCAATATTGATTCCGGCGGCGATATCATTGAGCCGGGTGCTTTTCAAAAAGCGCTGGAAGACGGTATTGACCGGATCAAGATTCTTGCTCTGCACAATGACTGCTGGCTGCCGGTTGGCAAGCCGCTGGAACTGCGCGATGAAAAAGATGGGCTTTTCATCAAAGGAAAAATCAGCGACACCTCGATGGGCAAGGACGTTAAAATCCTGCTCCGGGATGGAGTACTCGGTGAACTTTCCATAGGTTATGACCCGGTCGTATTTGACTACGACGAGAACGGTATCCGCCATCTGCGGGAAGTGAAGTTGTGGGAGGTGTCGATCGTTACCTGGGCAATGAACCCGGAGGCGGTCATTACCGGGTATAAATCCCTGGTGGATTCTGTTGCGACCGACATAAAAACCGGCCGCAAAATCAGCGCGTCAAGGCTTGCGTCGCTGGAGGAGGCCAGCCGGTCTATGAAAGCGGCAGGNNGTAGATGTGCTGGATGCAATTATATCAGAGGCAGGAGGTGATGCGGATACCGGCGAAAAATCCAACGGCAACAAGAATCAAATCAAATCTGCCGCAAAACTTTATGAAATTATGATCTGAAGGGAGACACTCGAATGGAAAAGGAAAAGAAATCGGTAAAACTCGAAGGCGAGGAACTGACCGACATGATTAAGGCCTGTGTAAAAGAAGCGCTTGCCGAACAGACAGAGGAAAAAGAAGACCCTGCTGCTGATACTGGTGAAGCTACTGCTATTCCCGGTGAAGTCGCTGACCTTATTTCTGAGGCGATGGAGGCTGTCGCTGAAAAACGTAAGGCGAGAAAAGAAGCTGGTGAAGAACTGGGCGAAATTACTGCGGATGAAATTCTCGAGGCGGCTGCTGAGATTGCCGATGCTGTTGCCGAGGAAAAAGAAGACCAACAGGCAGACGAAACTGAGGAAAAGAAAGGTATTCCGAATATGCAGAAGAAATCCAATCCCGCACCTGTACAGAGAAAGTACAGCTCTATTTATATGCAGCGTCCTGCCCAGATTGGTCGGGGGCAGGCAAAATCTGTTCCGCCCGTAATCCAGCTTGCCAGAGCGGTCAAGTGCCTGGATGTATTTGGGCGGCATGACCCGGATGCTGCGGCGTACTTTGCAAAAAGAAAATACGATGATGCTGAGATGGAAAGAGAGTTTAAGGCTCTGAATGCAACGAATCCTGCATCCGGCGGCTATCTCGTCCCTGAACGTTATCTCGATCAGATTGTTGAGATGCTCTACGCAAAAACTGTCATCTTCGAGCTGGGTGCGCAGAAGGTCCCGATGGCAAATGGCAACCTGAATATTCCCAAAATGACCGGCGGCGCCCGTGCGACCTGGGGCGGTGAGGCCCGCAAGATTCCTAAGAGCCAGCCGACTTTTGGCAATATCAAAATGTCTGCTAAGCGTCTGGAAGCCATCGTACCTATGACCCGAGAGCTGATGATGAGTACCGATTATTCCGCTGATCTCATTTACGGCAACGATCTGACCCGCCGTATGACGCTCGGTCTGGATTACGGCGGGATGTTTGGCAGAGGTGGAGAATTCCAGCCTTTGGGCGTATTCTTCGACAAGGAAGTCGAGCATATCGACGCCAAGACGATCGGCAATACCGACCTGGCTGATGCCAACGGAAAGATTACCGCCGACTTCCCTGTATTTATCCGGTCTAAGGTCCTGGCAAAGAATGTGGATGACCAGTATCTCGGATGGGCGTTCAACTCGGTTCTCGAAGGCTATCTGATGAATATGAAGACCACCACCGGCGCGTATATCTACCGCGAAGAAATGACTGCCGGTAAGCTGCTGGGCTTCCCTTATAAGGTGTCCAACCAGATCCCCACTGATTCCAACGGACTGACCGAGCTGTGCTTTGGCAACTGGGCGGATATGCTGGTCGGTGAACAGCTGGGACTGGAAACCTATACCACGCTGGATGGTTCCTGGACAGACGATGTGGGGATTCAGCACAACGCTTTCGAGGAAAACCTTGCTGCAACCCGTGCGCTGATGTACGCCGATATTGCGGCCCGCCACAAAGAATCGTTCCTGCATGTCAAAAACATCAAGGTCATCTGATTGGAGGTTGATTCAATATGAAACGTGAACTGCTGAAAAATGTCAAAGTCATGCCGTATACCCCTGAAACTGCGATTGACAGAGAAGGATTCTTTTCTGCAATTTTGGCTGCCTCTGTAACTGCCGGTACTACCGCCAAGGTCTCTGTCACTCACTGCGACACGGAAAGCGGCAGTTATGAAGAAGTCACTGATACGCAGCTTGTGTTAGGCCCGGATGAGGTCAGCTTTACTGCAACTGCACTGGTAAACTTTGACCTCGATTTGTCGGCCTGCAAACGGTATATCGAGATTAAGGTTACCGGCCCTACCACTGCGACTTATGCGGTGGCATTAGGTGACCCTGCCTGTATGCCGGTATGATGAGGAGGGCTTTTGATGGCACGGATTTATGCTGAAAATAAAGCTATGAAAGGCGCATCTCAGAACAAGACCCAGAAACCGCCGAAACAGGATAAGCCGGACAAGTCAGAAGACAAGCCCAAAGAGTAAAACGGGAGGTGCTCAGATGGTCGAACAACTCGCCCCCAATGCCATGACGACTTTTGAGGCAACAGCTGAGCGGCTCGGATTTGACCCTGACACCGCCGATCTTGCGCTCCGTAACAACATCACCCGGATGATCAATGCCGCTTCCCAGTGGATTGAAACCATTACCGGGCGGAAGTTTGGAAAAGCCGAATATACCGAACGGTATGCGGGACCCGGAGCACAGGAACTTGTTCTGCGGCAATATCCCATCCGCAGCGTCGGATATGTACGGGATACTATTGATGGTATTGACATACAGCCCGACAGCTACGATTTTACATCTACCGGAGAGATCGGGGTGCTGTACCGTGATGAAGGCTGGCCGTTTCGCGGCTATGTTGGGGGCCTTGCATACGATTACACAGCATCCCGCCGGTATCTTGAGGTCAGATATACAGCCGGGTATATTCTGCCCAAAGACGCAACACCAGACCAGCCGTCTGACCTTCCGGCAGACCTGATGGGCATTGTCTGGGCAATCGCCGAGCAGGAATATTCCATCATCCAGAATGGAGCGCAAGGCTTGTCAGCCTTTTCGATTTCTGACGTGTCCTGGACCTTCGACAAAGAGCCGCGGGACAGCTGGCTGGAAACTCTGGGAAGATATACGAGGTGGTAAGATGACAGTTACAGATACGGCAATCCCTGAACTGGAACGGATTTTGACCGAGCTGAAAAAGCTCCGGTCGATGCGTATCAAAATTGGAATACCGGGTAATGCAGACAGCGAAATCCTTACAATTGCAAAAGTTCACGAATATGGCTGCACCATCACACCACAGCATTCCAAAAACCTCTGCATCCCCATTGCAAAGGAAAGCTATGATAAAAGTCCGAGAGATTTTCCGGACTTATTTTTTATCCGTTCTGAATCTGGATATCTTTTGGGTGTACAGGAAAATGGAAAGGGAAAAGAAGGCGATAATCTGAAAATTCTTTTTCTGCTGCTTCCCAGCGTTACAATTCCGGAACGCAGTTTTATTCGGGCAGGATACGACCACAACAAAAAACAGTTGGCGGAAATCGTAAAAAAAGCAGTATCAGACGTAATATTCGGGAATATGACAGCTGAACAAGCGGCCGAATGGATAGGAGGAAAAGCTGTGGATTTAATACACGAATACATGTCGGACGCCAGCAACTTCAAGCCCAAAGGGAGTATCCAGCGAGAACGGTATCCGTCCTGGGCAAACAATCCTCTGGTCGTAACGAAACGCCACATTTTCAATTCGATCACCTTTAAAGTTGAGGAGGACGGCTGATGTCGCTTTATAAAATGTCTCAGCCCAAAATCCCGTTGGGGCTGCTGCACACGATGTACGATATTCAGGCAACGGGAGGATATGACCAGGCAAACGGTGGGCAATGGAAGCCAGGAGAATCGGAAAGGATAGCATTTGACGGTGTTATCCTTCCGGTATCGGACAAAGACCTTGTCAGAGAGATAACCGGCGCGGTTACTGATCTGACGGAGAAGATCTATACCAATGGATATGCCCTGCGTGTAGGTGCTTCGGTATTCGACCCGGATACCGGGAACACCTATACAGTGACGCAGGAGCTTGGACATAACAGCATCCNNGCCCCTGAAACGGTATCTGGTGGAGACACGGACAAAATCGAGTGCAAAAGGAAGGTGAGCAGGTGACCTTTGTACAGAAAAGGGACAGGCTGATTCAGGCACTTGCGGATTATCTGGATTGTCCGGTTTTGCTTGCTTCGCAAGTTCAGCCGGAGGTGGATTTTCCATTTGTGGTTTACTCTGTGACGACGGATTATATCCCAGAAAACACGCTGGGAGATATTTCACTAGGTGATGCAGCTGACCCGGAAATGGTATCTGTTGACCGGCGGGAGATGCCGACGGCAACTTTTTCATTTACGGTTTGCAGCATTAATCATTTTGTCATGTCTGATGACGGCACAGAGGAATATATCTACGGTGCGGATGAAGCTGCTGAATATTCCGCAAAGGCGCAGGGATTCTTCCTGCATTCCGGCTTTTTTGCTATTGAAAAGGCAGGTTTTGTCGTAGTGGATGTTGCCAACTCGTCTAACCGGGATGTTCTTGAATCGGACGAAATGGGCAGACGGTATGGCTTTGATGTTATTCTTCGGTACACCCGTACCGACAGTTTTGAAGTCGATACAATTGATGCTGTAAAAACAATTCAGAAAGAGGAGGTTTGATTCATGCCAAAAGATGTAATCGTCGTAGTCAATATTGACGCGAAACCGGCTGGCAGCGAAGCACTGGATATCCTGCTGCTCTCCACTGAAGGTGAGCAGGCAGCAAAGGTTTATCGCGATCTTGATACGATCAATACAGATTTTTCCGGGAAAAAGGTTGCTGCTATGGCGGNNTTGATCAGGGCAAGACAACCCTTGCAGATACGCTGATCCGCAAAATCAAAATCATGGGGATTGAAGCCCCCACCGGTTCCGATGAAACCGAGAAGGCGACGGCACTTGTAGAAGCTATTGAAACCTATCGCCAGACAGATGATGACTGGTACATCCTGCTGACTGATCAGGACGGAGATGATGCCGTCAAGGCACTGGCAGCCTGGGCAGAAGCCACTGAGCCGACCGAGGCAGAGCTGGGAGCCGGTGAAGAGGATCACCGCAAGCTCTATTTTGGACGGACGCAGAATAAATCGCTTGAAGTTACCAACCGGCGTGCGGCGATTATCTACGGCGACCAGGCAGAGGAATATCCTGACGCGGCCTATGTTGGCAACGTCGGCCCNNTGAATCTGTAACCTGGAAATTTAAGCGCCCGGACGGAATTTCCGTCCCGGTGCTGACGGATGCTGAGCGTGAAGCTCTGGAAGAAGCAAACGTAAACTTCCTGACAGTCGAGTACAAAAAGGAATACGTCAAAAATGGAGTTTGCACCGATGGCGAGTTCATCGATGTCCAGATGGGTGCCGACTATATCGCTCAGTATATGCGGGAGCAGCTCTACAGCATTTTCCTCGAGAATGCCAAAATCCCGTATACCGATGCCGGATTCGCTCTGATTGCATCCGGCGTATATCAGACGCTCAACCGAGCGGTCGATCTTGGTATTATTGCCGCCGATCCCGAGTCTGGCAACGGCGTATACAGCGTCACTGTTCCCAAAAGGATTGAGGCCACAGACGAACAGGCCAGAGCAAGACAGATGCCGGACATCGTTTGGGAAGCGCAGCTGGAAGGCGCGGTTCATTCGGTCAAGGTGACTGGTACGCTGCGTGCGACACTGGAAAGCTGAGAAGGGAGGAAATTTTAGATGGAAATTGCATCCTATGACCCCAAAAAGGTGACGGTGATTGTTTCGGGCAGAATCATTACCGGATACGCCAGTGATGGTGTTGTAACCCTGAGCAAAGCAGAGGATTCTGTCACACCAACAGTCGGCGCTCAAGGCGACACGGCTTACTCCGAAAACGCCAATAATGGCGGAACAATTGCACTTACACTGATGTCCACATCTTCCAGCCTTCCCTATCTGCGGGAGCTGGAAGCGAAAAGGAAAGCTGTCAATGTATCCATTTCGGACGCCAATGACGCGGATTCCTTTACGCTCAATCAGGATAACTGCCGGATCACCAAAATGCCGGATATCTCCCGGCAGAAACAGACCGGAACAGTTACCGTCAACATCTATGTTCCCGACATGGTTATTCGCTGATTATGTGGAAGCCAAAACCAAAATCATTATCTGAAAGGGGTTATCGAAAATTTATGGCTAAGCAGAAAAAAGTAACAGTAAACGGACAGGAATTTACTCTCCAGAGCGTATCTCCTACCTGGTATTTTGGAGTAAACGATGACTGCGGTATGACCGGAGGCAAGCGAAACACGGTAAAGTACCTTGATACCATGTTCAAGAACTGCGTCGTCACCCCTTCCGAAATCCGCAACGATGGCATGAGTTATTTCGATGCACGGGATGATGTCCGCACGCCGGAACTGTTGATTAAGGAAATCGAATCCTTTCTTAGGGGATGAAGACAGCCCGCAGGCAGCAGAACACCGGGCACGCAGAAACAAAGACTTCTGGTTCATAATCTTCAGCGGACAAGGACTGTCTTATACCGAACTGAAGGGAATGGATCTGGCTGAATACCGCGAGGCGGTAGCAGCGTTTATCCTTTGGCATGAAGAATGGAAACCGAGGCGGCAGGAATAGTCTTGCTGCCTTTTGTTATGGGCATAAGGTGGTGAGAAGATGCCAGACAGCCGGGAACTGACATTCAAGCTCGATTTTGGGCTTGACAAAACGATTGATGATCTGGAAAAGGTCAAAGACAATCTGGAAGATATCAAGAGCGGTGCAAAACAGGCAGAAGATGCCGCTTCCGATCTTGGAACCTCTTTCCGTCCGGCTGTGGAAGGTGCGGACGAAGTAAAAATAAATTTCAGGCAGATCGGTTCGGAGGCTAAAAGCCTTGGCGGTGCAATTTCCCAGTCGATGGGAACGGCTCTTAAATCCGGTCAGTCCACAGCAAAAAGCATACAGGCTGGATTTGAGGGAGCTTTCGGGTATACCGGAAAAAAGGCGTCTGATTTCCTCAAAACAGTTAAGAAGGGCGCATCTGATATCGGAACAGCCCTCAGGCATCCGATATCGACCATTAAGGACAAGCTGGGAGACGCGCTGCTATCTGCCGGGGATGACGCAGAAGACCTTGGCGACAAGGCAGACAGAGCGCGGCATGATCTGGACGATATGGGAGACGAAGGCGATTCTGCCGGCTCTCAGATCAAAGACAGTATCAAAGACGCAATCGGTGCTTTTATCGGATTTGAAGCGATTCAAGCCGGAATTGATATGCTCAAGGAGTTTGCTTCTGCTGCAATGGAAGTCACCAAAGTGGCGGAGAATTCCGGGAGAAAGTTTGACGCATCCTTTGCTGGAACAGACGCCGCTGTGTGGGTGGACAATTACGCCGATTCCGTCCATCGGAGTACGGCGGAAATTCAGTCGTTTATGGTGTCCAATAAAGCCCTGTACAGCGAACTGGGCGTTACCGGTGACCAGGCAGCGGAGCTGTCCAAAATCACAACATCGCTTGCGTATGACTTTGGAAATGCCTTTGCGATGGATGATACCGAGGCACTCGGCGTTGTGCAGGATTTTATCAGCGGAAACAATGCAGCACTGGAAGAATACGGCGTACATATTGACGATGCTACCCTGAAAAACACTGCGCTTGCACTCGGTATCAAGGGTGAAGTCGAGGAATGGGATGCAGCGACAGCTGCTATGGTCCGAACCAATGTACTGCTGGAAAATACTACTAAAATTCAGGGGGCGGCACTTAATTCGACCGATGGACTGACCAACAGCATGAAGTCCATGTCTGGTATCTGGACAGAATTCATGGCGGATGCAGGAACGACTTTCGCCCCAACTCTTGAATCTCTGTTCGGAATCATCCTGGACAGCTGGCCAACGATAGAACCAATGCTGATGGGGTTTGTTGAAATTCTTGGTGAAGGATTTCAAAGCGCAGCACCCGGATTGATTGAACTCGGAACAAATCTGATTCCGACCCTTACGTCAGTTGTCGGAACACTCTTTCAGGCCGTGTCTCCGCTGTTGCCGGTCATAGCCGACCTTGCCGGAACGGTACTGCCTCCGCTTGCCAATATTATCGGAATGGTAGCAGAAACGGTATTGCCGCCGCTGGTCGATATCCTTACAGTCATTACTGAATCTATTTTGGAACCGATGATGCCGGTGATTGAATCGTTGGCATCAACCTTGCTGCCTCCAATCGCGCAGCTATTAGGCGTTATTTCCCCCATATTGGAACTGATTTCGCCTGTACTGACCGTGATCGGGGACGCATTACAGGTGATCGGCAGTGTATTGGGAGACGTGATCGGCTGGCTGGCTGATGGCGCAGGGACCGTCGTAGGATTTTTCAGCGGGCTGTTCGGCGGAGCAAAGGAAAGTTCTGAAGAAATCGGAAACCTGTCGGGAGCAATTGACGGTCTGGACAGTGCAGCTTCCGCTGGTTCTGCTCTGACATTGGACACCGGCGCATACCGTGAGGAAATCCAGGGCGCAGCTGAAACGACAACGAAAGCCCTGGCTGATAGCACCAGTTCTGCGGCAGAAATTTCCGGTCAGAACCTGTCTGAGATTCAGACCAGTTCGCAGGATACCTTTGCAGCGATGGCTGACAGCTCTGCTGATGCCTGGAATCAGATGGAATCAGATGCAGATGCCGGAAGCAGCCGCATTGTATCTGCATTCCAGCGGATTGAATCCGCAGCCAAAAGTGCAAGCAGCGCCGCCAGCATCAATATCGGTTCGAGTATTCCACACAATGCGGGAGGTACAGACAACTTCCAGGGAGGTCTTACCTGGATGAATGAGCAAGGAGGAGAACTTGCGGTACTGCCGTCCGGCAGCACGATCATTCCGGCTGACCAGACGGACAGACTTATGCAAAGCTATACAAACAGCACGGTCAACCAGACCAGCACGCCAACCATTCTGTCTCCCAATATCCAGATTTACGTCAGCGGAGGAAATGGAGCGGACAGCGCGGTGCAGATCAAAGAACAGCTGAAGGCTTTGTTTGAAGATCTTTATCGGGAAGCACAGGAAAAAGAGTACAGCAGACGCGCCATGCAGCGCGGCTATGCTTAACAGGGGGTGGCAGAGTTTGTACATCATATCCAGCGAAAAAAACGGTACGGTTCGATTTGAGCCGGATTCTGGTACGATTACAGAAGAATCAGTCAGCCGCAGCAGCACCATTACCGATAATCCGGTTGAAGGCGGCAGTAATATTCAGGACCATGTCTTTTGTTCGCCTCAGAACTTTTCTGCCAGTGGTATTGTAGTTGGCGGGATGGCAGCAATCGAACAGCTGGAACGTATCTGGAAAAGTGGAGATATCTGTTCATATACCGGACGTATTCGGCGGGAAAATCTGGTGATACAGACTTTCTCGACAAAGCTCTCTGCAGGGAATAAAGACGGCGCGTCTTTTTCGTTGACATTCAAGCAGATCACCTTTGCGTCCGCAGAATATGTTGCAATGGGAAGTGAGCCACTGATGAGCCAGCAGGACGCGGCTGCTGCTCAAAAGTCGTCTGGAAACGGAAATTCTTCCGGTACCAAAAAATATCAGACTTCCGCTACCAAGTCTGACGGCCTTACGACCACTGCTTATCAGGCAATCTCCTCTTCGGCGTATGCCCAGTACGTTGCAACATTTAATTCAAAGAGTGTTTCCTCTGTTCAATCCAAAACACCTGCCAACTCCGGTACAGGGAGGTGATCGAAATTGCAGCTCATTGACCTTGGACAATCAGTTGAATACATAGAAGTTGATACTGGGAAAATCCCGTATACCTTTTCGGTAAAACTGGATGACAAAACGTATACCTTCACTTTCCGCTGGAATGACGTCGGGCAGTTTTTTACGGNNGGAGAAGTCCTTGCCTATGGAGATATTCTCCGCTATGGACGACCTTTGTTCGGTTCAATCGAAGATGAGCGTTTTCCCCGACCTGTTATTATTCCGGTATGTCTGACCGGCGATGATATTTCTGAAATCACCTTCGATAATTTCGGAAAACAGGTCAGGCTGTATTTGTATGATCGGGAGGAATCAGCATGAATTTTTGGATGCGTCAGGCATCTATTCAGATTGGCTCTAAAAGGTACAGCATGGATGATCTGTATTTTGAATTCGAGGTTCCGTTTGAGGATTCCGATACGTTGCAAACTGCAACATTTAAGGTGTACAACCTTTCCGAAGCTACCCGAAAGGCAATTAGGCGGGATGATGTTGTGATTCTGAATGCAGGATATCGTGACGATATAGGGGTGCTGTTTGTCGGAAGGTTGTCTTCCTGCAAGCACGAGCATTCAAAAGCGGACTGGATCACCACCATCACCGCCACAGCGGCGATGGAAGCCTGGCTGTCCAAAAAGGTATACAAGACCTATTCCGCTGGAAGTACCGCGCAGGATATCGTATCTGACCTGCTGAATATCTTCGGTATAGAGATCGGAGAACTGTCACTGAAAGTAAACAAAACCTATGACCGCGGACTTGTCTGTAACGGGAAAGTTCAGGAAATCCTCAGGCGGATTGTGGTTGATGACTGTAAAAGCCGATTCCTTATCAAAAATGATGTCATCATCATCAATGACCCGTCAACCGGTCAGAACAACGGCGTGCTGCTCAGTCCAGAAAGCGGATTGCTGCTCACATCCAACGAGGTTCAGGAAACAGTTATTGCTGCCGGAACTGAAAGCAGTGCGAGTGAAGAACAACTCAATGAGGACGGAAACTTTGTGTCATGTGAATGCCTGTTGAACTACCACATTGGAGCAGCGGAGCAGATCATGGTACAGTCGAAAACTCTGAATGGTAAATATCTTGTGGCAAAAGGCAGCCACAAAGGCAGTCCAAAGGGAGACTGGAAAACATCACTTGAATTGCAGGCGTTATAGTCTGGAAGGGAGGAAAAGCTGTGGGCAGACAAAATACCGTACAGGGGTATGAACAGGCAGACGAACAGGCACAAAAACAGGCAATCTGTGTGGCGGACCTTGTGTCTGTCGTGAAGATGGATACAGAGAAAATGACGGTTGATGTGCAGCCGTTGGTCCGGGTTCCAGACAGAGATCAGTACCAGGACAAAAGTCAGATTCTTGCCGTGCCGGTTGCAATGATCTATGGCGGCGGATTTGTGGTCCGTCCGGTTTACTCAGCCGGTGATATCGGCGTACTGCTCTATTTTGACCGGGATACCGATTCTTCTCTGGTAGACGGCAGCCAGACTGACCCTAATACCGGTCGGCTCCATAGTGGTGATGACGCGGTCTTTATCGGCGGTGTTAAAGTGGACAGCAAAACAATCACTGGCTTGCCTGACGGTACACTCTGCGCCGGAACAGATACCGGAAGCGTATATCTGTCCATTAGCAAGTCAGGTATTGAAATCAAAGGCGATGTAACGGTAACCGGTTCCGTTAAGGTGACAGGCGATGTGACCGCAGGAAATGTCAGCCTGAAAAATCACACCCATACCTGCCCGGACGGTACGACAAGTACGCCGAACTGATAGGAGGAAAAGCTGTGGATAACATGACCCTCAAACTGGACCCTGATACCAGAGATTTGATATTTGATGACGAAGAAATACTGGAAACGATTTATGATGATGAAACTTCTGCGCAGAATGTACGTAACACTTTACTGGTATACAAAGGGGAATTCCCCTTTGATCAGACGCATGGAACCGATTATGACAAGATCATGGGACGAAAAGCATCCTCTCTCCCGGAAGATGAAATCGAAGAAATCATACGGTCGGCCATATTCCAGGAGACGACGGTTTCCCAGATTGTAGATGTACAGCCGGCTTTTTCTGGCCGCGGGCTGAATATTGCATTTCAGGGCCTACTGCAAAGCGGCGCTTATATCACGTCGGAGGTGAAAGAAATTGAATAACAACGAATGGGGGCTGACTGAAAAAGGGTTCCGGCGTCCTACATATGTTGAATGCCTGAATGCAATCGAGTATAAGGCACGGGAACTGTTCGGGGATAAGGCCAATCTGACCGTCCGTTCCCCACTCGGCATCTTCCTTCGTATTTTCGCATGGGCAATGAATCTGCTGTTTTCCCTCCTGGAAGATGTCTATAACAGCCGTTTTGTTGATACTGCTGTCGGAACCAGCCTTTATAATCTGGGGAAGGCAATCGGATTGCAGCTGCTTCCGGCACAAAAAGCATCGGGATATATTACCTTTTCCGGTACAGTTGGCACCAGAATTCCGGCCGGATTTTTGGTGCACACCATTTCTAATTTGCAGTATGCAGTTCTGACTACCGGAATAATTGATTCTACTGGTCAGGTAACGTTGCCGGTACAAGCAGTCGAGACTGGCGATATTTACAATATTCCGGCATCCAGCAGCCTTGAAGCGACCAACCCGATCACTGGATTGACCGGTATGACCAACTCTGCGGCGATTGATGGCGGCAGAGGCCGTGAAACAGATGAGGAGTTTCGCGACCGGTATTATCTGTCAACAGACTTCTCCGGCGGTGTAAACGCAGATGCTATTGCAGCAGAAATCCTTCAGAATGTTGAAGGGGTAACATCAGCACTTGTGTATGAAAATGATACCGATGAGACCGACAGCCTGGGGCTACCTCCTCATTCTGTTGAGGCGGTAGTATATGGCGGTCTTGACCAGGATGTTGCTGAATCCATATTCCGGCGGAAAGCTGCCGGTATTCAGACCTATGGAAACAAGTCGATTGAGGTCCTCGGTAAAAATGGCCAGACCTATTCCATCTCTTTTTCTCGACCGACCGCTGTTCCGGTTTATATAAAGGTTGAAAACCTTTCCACTTCGTCTGCATTCCCGGAAGACGGACAACAGCAGATCAAAGCGGCACTGGTTAACTATATCGGATCAGATGTAAGCGGCGGCCTTGGAATCGGCGAAAATGTCATCTATATGGCGTTACCTGGTGTTATTCTTACGGTGTCTGGAGTATTGGACTTTGAATTATCCATCGGAAAAAGCGCAGAGAGTTATTCGACCGAAAATATTGCCATCGGTGTCCGGGAAAAGGCGATCACAGACATAGAAAAGGTGGTGATCGTCTCTTGAAACAGATGCTTTATACAATGCTGGATCTTCTCACCGGAGCATATGTCCGTACGGATATGCAAAACGCTTTGGAAGACAAAGACCCGGTAACCAATATCGGAAAACTGTTTGATACCTTTGGATATGGGCTGGAAATCATCCGGGAAAACGCAGACCGCGTTCGGCTTTGGGATAATCTTGAAAATGCAAAAGGTGAAGTCCTTGACCGATACGGCCTGAATTTTGGAGTAAAACGCGATGGTGCTTCGGACAGCTTTTACCGGCTGATGATACAGGTTAAGATGATCTCAATTTTGTCTGGCGGAGATATTGACACCCTGATTGGAGCAGCAGCTTCTTTGTATGGAGTAGACCCATCCGGTGTGGAGCTGGAAGAAATCTTTCCTGCTAAAATCAATATCTATCTGACAGAATCCGATCTGACCGCTGAACAGGTGGACAATATATCTGTTGTAGAAGTATTGCTCAAACGAATTGCAGCCGCAGGTATCCGTCTAAAAATTTATTTGCGTACTTTTGCTGGGACAGCACAGGAGTATTTTGGTGTAGTGCTTCATGTTATCACAAAAACAAAGATATAAAGGGGTGATTTTAAATGGCCGATTTTTCTTTATCTATTACCAATGCAGGAT
>DCTE01000086.1:18880-19091 GCA_002329405.1 Ruminococcaceae bacterium UBA1448
CTGCGTTTGGTGGAACGATTATTTTTACTGATATTCTTCTGGGGTCTGGAAGCACGTCAGAATCCGCCCAGTCGATAAGTAGCCTTATGAAAGAGGAAGTTTCTCTTCCGATCAGTTCTTGCACAAAAAATGGCAGTACTGTTGTCTTGAAGGCGGAATTGCAACCTGATGATGTTACAGAGACATTCACATGGCGCGAAGTCGGAATTAA
>DCTE01000121.1 GCA_002329405.1 Ruminococcaceae bacterium UBA1448
GAGAAAAACTCGCTTCGGTAGAAGGCGAAGTGATGCTGGTTGGAGACGGCGCAGAACTGGCATTTGGCGCCCTGTCGGGGAGTACGCGGGTATTGCTGGCACCGCCTGCACTGCGGCTGCAATCGGCTGCGTCGGTCGGTTTTGCAGCACTGCACCGGCTGGAAACCGAGCAGATGATTGCACCGGGCGAACTGAACCCCAGCTATCTGCGGCTGCCGCAGGCGGAGCGGGAACTGCTGGCGCGGACCGGGAAGGTATCTTGCTGAAAAGCGGCACCGGAAAAACAGAAAGGAATGGTAATGAACATGTTGTTAGCACTTGCATCCGATCACGGCGGTTTTGCCCTCAAACAGGAGGTCAAAAAGCATCTGGACAGCAGAGGGATTGCGTATAAAGATTTTGGCTGTTATGACGAGTCATCCTGTGATTACCCGGATATGGCGCTGCCGGCCTGCGATGCGGTCGTCAGCGGGGAATGTGAACGTGCGCTTCTCTTCTGTGGGACCGGCATTGGCATTTCGATGGCGGCCAATAAGGTCAACGGTATCCGAGCCTGCGCTTGCAGCGACGCTTTTTCGGCTAAGTTTACCCGTGCGCACAACGATGCCAACGCTCTTTGCCTGGGTGGCCGGGTTGTCGGAGCGGGGCTTGCCTGCGAGCTGGTTGATCTGTTTTTGGATACGCCGTTCGAAGGGGGACGCCACCAGAAGAGAATTGATAAACTGACTGAGATCGAACGCCGGGAAAACGCCCGTTGAACGGGTTCTCCCGACCGATCAGATATAAACGCTACCAGAAAGGTTGAACGATTATGGCAAACGTAAAAACGATGGATCATCCGCTGATTAAACATAAAATTTCGCTGCTGCGCGACTCCAATACTTCATCGAAAGAATTCCGGGAGCTGGTTTCGGAGATTGCAATGCTGATGTGCTATGAAGCAACCCGTGACCTGCCGGTCAGACATGTTTCGATTGATACCCCGATTGGCACCGCGAACAGTGAAGTGCTCAACAATGTCAAGATCGCCTTTGTTCCGATTCTCCGCGCAGGTATGGGGATGCTGGAAGGTATGATCGAACTGATTCCGGCTGCCAAGGTTGGGCATATCGGCATGTTCCGCGACCCGGAGACGCTGATTCCTGAGCAGTACTATTGCAAGCTGCCGACCGACATTGCCCGACGGGATGTTTATGTTCTTGACCCGATGCTGGCGACAGGCGGTTCTGCGATTGGTGCGGTCAATATTCTGAAGAAGGCCGGCTGCAAGAATATCAAGCAGCTGTGCATTATTGCCTGCCCGGAAGGTATCGAGGCGTTTACCAAAGCACACCCGGATGTTCAGCTGTTTGTCGGTACAATTGATAAGGGCCTGAATGAGGAAGGCTATATTGTACCCGGCCTGGGTGACTGCGGCGACCGGATCTACGGCACCAAATAAGATTGTGTACCCGGACGGCCCTGTCTCACCGACAGGGCCGCCTTTTCAGATAGTAAAGAAAATCAAGATATAGAGAAAGAAAGGGAAGTTGTATCCATGATTATTGATTTTCACACCCACTGTTTTCCTGACGCAGTCGCTGCCCATGCGCTCGACGCGATGATCAGTGCTTCGTCGCTCTATCCAAAGACGCAGGGGATCGATCTGAAATATGACGGGACGCTGGAAGGCCTGCGGTCGATGGTGCATAAAGCGGGCGGAGATTATTTTGTTCAGCTGAGCGTTGCGACCCGTCCCCGCCATCAGTATAATGTCAATCAGTTTGCGCTCAAAGTCAATGCACTGCCAGACGCTTTTGCATTTGGCAGTGTACACGGGATGGCGAGTGACTCGCTGGAGGAGTTGGAGCGGCTGCACGAAGCAGGTATTCCTGGTATTAAACTGCACCATGATGAACAGGGAATAGAGATGGACGATTACCGGATGTACCCGGTATATGACCTGATCTCCCAGCTGGATTTTCCCTGTTTGATTCACACAGGGTTTGACCCTTTTTCCCCTGATCATTCCCATGCAAGTCCTGCCCAGATTCTGAAAATTCATGCTGCTTTTCCGAAACTGCGGCTGATTTTGGGACATTTGGGCGGTCTGTACGATTGGGACGCAGCGGAGGAGCTGCTGACTGGCAAAGGAATGATGATGGATACCGCGCTGGTCAGCGAAGGGCTGGACCCGGAACAGGCAGCCCGGATTATCCGCAAAAACGGGGTGGAAAATATCCTGCTGGGGTCAGATATGCCATGGACGACGACTGCTGATGCACTGGCCTATCTGGATTCACTGCCGCTGACCGATCGTGAAAAAGAACTGATTGCCGGTGAGAATGCAGCCCGGCTGCTTGGAATGTAAACCATTTTTCTGCTGCCGCCATCTGAACCTTATAAGCCTTTCCCGCATACCCTGAGGGGGAAAGGTTGTGACAATTATGATAGAGGCTTTACTCTGGGCAGCCGGGGGTACCGGCTTTACATTTATGATGACCTCACTGGGGGCAGCGACAGTGCTGTTCTTTGGTGCGACGGTAAAGATGGGGATACAGCGTGGTTTTCTGGGATTCGCGGCTGGTGTAATGATGGCAGCATCGGTATGGAGCCTGCTGCTGCCTGCAATCGAACGGGCAGAAGGCGGTGCTCTGCCGCCTGCGCTGGTTGCGGGGAGCGGTCTTGCGTCAGGCGTTCTGTTCCTGATGGGGCTGGACCGGCTGATTCCGCATCTGCACCCGGATACCGGCGCACCGGAAGGATTGAATGCCAGGTGGAAACGAACGACGCTGCTGTTTTTGGCTGTAACACTGCACAACATCCCGGAAGGGATGGCGGTTGGCCTTGCATTTGCGATGGCGGCACAGGAGGGCGATTTTTCCGGTGCGATTGCGCTGGCTATGGGTATCGGGATTCAGAATTTTCCCGAAGGCGCGGCTGTTTCCCTGCCGATGCGGCAGGAGGGAATGAGCCGATGCAAGGCTTTTGGACGCGGTGTCATTTCCGGGATTGTCGAGCCGCTGTTCGGGATACTGGTCGTGCTCTGTTATGGGCTGATTGAGCCGTTGATGCCATTTTTGCTTGCGTTTGCGGCAGGCGCGATGCTGTATGTCGTCGTTGAGGAGCTGATTCCACAGGCACATCTGGATGTTCATGCCGACTGCGGGACGCTGTCGGTAATGGGCGGCTTTCTGATCATGATGCTGCTGGACGTCGCACTCGGATAAGAAAAAACGGTTCTCTGTTTTAGGCAGGGAACCGTTTTTCTTATCCGTCTTTTTATTGTTCCAATTATTCAGCGTCGGTCTGGGAGCGGGAAACCATTACAAACCGCATCAGGTTGACGACTGCCTCGATCATATCCACACGGGAACATCTGCCTTCTTTCAGTGCTTTTTGAATCTGGGTGATGACGGGCGGACCGCCGGGCATCACGACGTCATTACCGGCATGGACCGCATCGCCGCCGTCGAGCACGATGTCCATATCGCCCCAGTCGGTGACGACAACCCCTTCAAATCCCCATTCACCGCGAAGCAGACGGGTGCACAGGTCATAGCTGCCGCCTGCGAAAGTACCATTGATCCGGTTGAAGGAAGACATAAAGGTGCGGACATGGCTTCCGCGGACGATCATTTCAAATGGCCGCAGATAGATTTCCCGTGCGGCGCGTTCTTCGACGATCGAGTTGACCGCGTCGATACTGTGGATGGTCTTGCCGCGGCGATAGGTCTCCTGTTCATTCAGCGCAAAGTGTTTGGGACAGCAGGTTGCACGGTTGTTTTCCTCACACCCGCAGACGATCGCCCTGCCGCAGATCCCGCTGACGATCGGGTCTTCCGAAAAATATTCGAAATTACGCCCACCCAGCAGCGCACGTTGGATGTTGGCAGCAGGTGCCAGCCAGGAGTCGACCTGCATTTCATCTGCTTCAGCACCGGCGGCTTCGCCAAAAGCATAAGCCAGATCAGCGTTAAAGGTACAGGCGACAGCCGTTCCGGTCGGCCAGGAGACCATTCCGACGCCGGCCGGGCCGTCTTTGTACCAGGCGGAGTGGATGCCCAGCTTCTGGATTGCAGGGTTGATATAGCCGGGATTGCCTTTGGGATGGTCGCCGGTGGTCAGGTCATTGCCATCAGGGCCCTGGATGGTTGCAGGCGTGCCGCGTCCGGCTCCGAAGGGAAGCCCGGGACCATAGCCGACGCACAAGGCGGCGAGTTCGTCATCGGTCATCTGGTTGACAAAATCATAGAGCGAAACCCTGTGTTCCCTGGCGTCTTTGAGGTCAGCATGTTCGATTGTGTGCAGCGCAGGCATTTCCCGAAGATTTTCGGTGAACAGCGGGAGATTTTCGGCGGAGAGTGGGACAGCTTTTGCCGTCGCGATTTCCTCTGTTTCGCCCGGATAGCCGATATGTACCGCTTTTTCCCCGTGACAGAAAGAAAGTTTCTTGCGGTTTTCGGGGAGAATGGGAAGGATATTGGTGTACTGGGCAGCGGTTATTTCCTCAATAACGGTCAGTTTGCCGGCGACATGGGTATTCCGGGAGGAATTACCAGCGCGGACGATATATTCACCCGCTTCCAGGATATAGCGGGCGGCCGACTCATCGTAAGAGGCGAGCAGCCAGGTCGGAATAACCACCTTTACCGTTTCGGATTGACCCGGGGCCAGAGCCGCAGTTTTTGCATAACCTTTCAGCTGCTGGTAGGGCTGGTCCAGTTTTCCGGCAGGGGCGGNNCCGGTGAAACGACCGGTATTGGTGACGGTTGCGGTTACGACAAGATTTTTGCCTTCAACTGCGGTATCCAGTCCGCTGATCTCGAAGGTGGTATAGGACAGCCCGAACCCGAATGGATAGAGTGGCTCAACCGAATAACTGTCAAAATACCGGTAACCCGCATAGATTCCTTCGGCATAAACGCTGACCGGACTGATCTGATAACCCACACTGCCGTTGGCGGTGGCGTCAAGGCCGTAGGAGGCATAGGTGAGGATGTTTTCTGGGTGTGCCTTGTCAAAGCTGAAATGAGCCGAAGCAGGGTGATCTTCATATCTTCGGACAATGGTGGAAGACAGCTTGCCGGAAGGGGCCAGCCGCCCGGTCAGGATATCCGCCAGCGCATTGGCGCCCTGTTCACCGGGGGACGGGACATATAGAATCGAGCGGATGGAAGGGTAATCATCCGTCCAGGAGAGGTCAACCGCGCCAACGGTGTTCATGATCAGAACGACATTATTAAAGGAAGAAGTGACCGTCTGAATCAGCCGTTTTTCGCTGTCCAGCAGCAGATAGTCATTTTCCAGATGCCGGTCGCATTCTTCACCGCCGGCACTCCGGCTGAGCAGCAGGATGGCGGTATCAGTCGCCTGAACCGCGTCCGCAAGCAGTTCGGGTGGGATTTCCTGTTCTTCTTCTGGCGGCGTATAGGTGCCAAACCATTCGTAAATCGCGCCGGATGCAACCAGACTGCCGAATTTTGCAAACAGTTCTTTCCGTTCCCGCTCTTCTTTTTCGGGGTCAAACTGGGCAAGATAGAACTGCTCAAGGGAAGGGACCAGTTTCAATCCATCCGCTTTGAGGGTATCCACCAGTTTAGCCGCGTTTCTGGCTGAAGAAGCGCCGGAGCCGGAACCGCCGATATAAAGAGAGATCTGTCCTTTACCAAAGACAGCGGCGGTTGAGCCCGGTGAGAGGGGGAGAAGACCGTCGTTTTTGAGCAGGATCATGCTTTCGCCCGCGATTTCCTTTGCAAGGGCGACACGGGCAGCGTTTGTTTTAAAACGATTCATGGTATGTACAATCCTTTCCTAAAATTACATCTATTGCCAAAAATTCTATTTATATTATACAATACCAGGTAACCGCTGTCAATCACACATCACCCCCTGCCCACAGTCAGATTATGACGGCAGGCAGGGAAACTGTCACGGTTAGAGATCATCTACATCCTGAACAGGGGTTTCATGTTTGTCAAGAGGGCGACCGGTATAGCTGCCGTTGGGGTCGGTCGGACTGACGGGTGCCTTTTTTGATTTACAGCCGCAGCGCGTTTTATCTTTTTTGTTTTTTTCAGATTTGCATTTTTCTGACATAGACTGTTACCTCCATTTTATCGGGTAGGTTCCCACATTTGTGAGTATACCCGGGAATGCAGGTGAAAATCACGGGGATATTTGGAAAAGGGTATTGAAAAAATAAAGAAGGCACGGTATAATAAACAGGAAATATGCGCCTGCCGGCTCGTCCGGGGGCAGAAAGAGGGATTGAATGATGACCCGGTTGACCTATGCAATCGCAGACTTTTTTATCAGTTTTTCCGACTGGATTTTACCCCAGGTGATCGCGATACTAATTGCGTTGATTATATTTGGCGTATTGTTTATGCTGCGTCGGAAGATTGTTGCCTGTTTTTTAGCTTTTATGAAAAAGCTCTGTTGCCGGATTCCGCATATGGATGAGGTTTTTGATGGTTTTACCCGGCCGTTGGTTGTACTGGTGGCGGCTACCGGCGGATATATTGCGCTGCATATCTTGTTGCAGCAGTTTGGAATGGCAGCGGTTCTGGGATTTGTCGCTACGGCGTTCCGGTCGCTGGTTATCATTATGCTGGCATGGGGACTGCTGGGAGCTGCTTCACCTGTGATTACCGTGCTCAAAGGCGGGGACTCGGTGCTGGATAAGACGATTGTGACTTTTCTGTCGAATATAGTGAAAGTATTGATTGTCGTACTGGCGGCTGTGATGGTGTTGGATGCATTTGATTTTGACATTACCGGTCTGATTACCGGTCTTGGGATCACCGGTCTTACGGTTGCACTGGCGGCACAGGACACAGCAGGTAATTTGTTTGGTGGGCTTGTAATTCTGGCAGATAAACCTTTCGCGGTTGGCGACTGGGTACAGACGGCGAGTGTCGAAGGGATAGTCGAGGACATTTCGCTGCGTTCGACCAGAATCCGTACTTTTAAAGACGCGGTAATCATTGTACCGAACTCGTCGATTTCCAAGTCGGAGATCATCAACTGGTCGCGTATGAATAAACGCAAGGTGGAAATGACGATAGGCCTGACTTATCAGACTTCGCGGGAGACTTTACAGGCAGTTCTCAGCGGTATCCGCAGACTGTTGGAGGAAGAGGAAGCAGTCAGTACACCGCCGGTCGTGACCTTTGCGGGGTTTGGCGCATCGTCGCTGGATATTACCGTAAATTACTTTATTGACCGCACGACTCTTGCAGAATATAATGAAGTAAAAGAAGCACTGAACTTCAAAATCATGGAATTGTGTGAAAATCTTGGTGCAGAATTTGCCTATCCGACCCAGACTCTTTTTGTCGAACAGCCGGAAATCAAGCCGGTTGAGGAATGACCAGCTGTCTGACTTGAAGGAGCGAAAAAAGAGATGTCACAGGTAATCGGGCGGTTTGCGCCGACACCAAGTGGGCGGATGCACCTGGGGAATGCTTTAAGCTGCCTGATTGCCTGGCTTTCGGCGAGAAGCCAGGGCGGCAGCGTAATTTTACGGGTGGAAGACCTCGACCCGGAGCGGAGCAGCTGGCAATATATGCGGGATATTGAAGCCGAACTGCACTGGCTGGGGCTAGACTGGGACGCAGGCGGTGTTGATGCCGACGATCATCAATGGTGTCAGAGCCGCCGAAGTGAAATTTATACCCAATATTTTGAGCAACTGCGGGAGATGGGGCTGGTTTATCCCTGTTTCTGTTCCCGTGCGCAGCTGCATGCCGCCTCAGCTCCCCATCGGAGTGACGGGCGGTTTATTTATCAGGGGACCTGCCGGGGGCTTAGTGAAGAGGAGATCGCGAAGAAAAGGAAGGTGCGTCTTCCGGCATGGCGGGTACAGGTACCAAACAGGGAAGTCAGCTTTTGTGACCTGCACTATGGGGAGTATATCGAAAACCTGTCGGAGGAATGCGGCGATTTTATTATCCGCCGCGCCGACGGGGTATATGCCTATCAGCTGGCGGCGGCGCTGGATGATGGGCTGATGGGTGTGACCGAGGTGGTGCGGGGCAGCGACTTGTTGTCGTCATCGCCGCGGCAGATCTGGCTGCATGAGCTTTTCGGGTTTACGCCGCCGCGGTATGGCCATATTCCGCTTCTGACAGCAGCGGACGGACGGCGGCTGTCCAAGCGGGACGGTGATTTGGATATCGAAACATTATCCAGGAGGTACCGGCCGGAAGAAATAGTCGGTATGCTTGGGCATGCCTGCGGGCTGCTGGAGGAGTACCGGCCGGTGACGGCGGAGGAGCTGATACCGTTGTTTGATTGGGGAAAGATACCAAAAGAAGATATCTGCCTGCCGGACGGGTTTCCGGAGCGGCTGGTATGATCGCAATGTAAAGTGAAAAGAGACTGCCGGGTTTGCGAGCAAATCGCGAAACCCGGCTATTTTATTGCAGTGATGTTGTCAAAAAGCATGAAAAAGAGCAAGTTCGTTTATGAAAAGCAGACAAATAAACCAATATCCCGTATTTTCAAATCTTTTGCGCAGAATTTACAGAACCGAACTATCAGAGTTTACGCGCGAATTTTATTATATGGCTGTCGAACGAAAGAAAAGACAAAAACATCAAGGTGCAGAAAGCACCTGCAAAGAAAGGAAAATCTCCTATGAAAAAACTGATTCTTGGCTTTATCTGTGCTGCAATGGCTGCTGTTTCTTTTGCTTCCTGCGGCGGTACCTCTAATACTTCCAGCACTTCTGCTTCTTCCACCAGCTCTACTTCTTCCACTGAAAGCTCTTCTTCTGAAGGTTCTTCCACCGAAGAGTCCATAGCTGAAACGGGTGCTGACTTTGATGCTTCCCACAAGATCAATGTTGTTTCCCGTGAAGACGGTTCCGGTACCCGCGGCGCGTTCATCGAGCTGATGGGCATTGAACAGAAGAACGATGCCGGTGAAAAGATGGATATGACCACTGTTGACGCACAGATCACCAACTCCACCGCAGTTATGATGACCACCGTAGCCGGCGACCTCTACTCGATGGGTTACATCTCGCTGGGTTCTCTGGACGATTCGGTCAAAGCTCTTCAGATCGACGGCGTTGACGCAACTGTCGACAACATCATCAGCGGCGATTACACCGTATCCCGTCCGTTCAACATCGTAACCGGCGAGACCCTTTCGGATGTCGCACAGGACTTTTACAACTACATCATGAGCGATGACGGCCAGACAATCATTTCGGATGAAGGCTATATTTCGGTTTCCTCCGGCGTATTCGAAACCAATGGTGCTGAAGGCAAGATCACAGTAGCAGGTTCTTCTTCCGTCTCTCCTGTCATGGAGAAGCTGGCTGAGGCTTACGAAGCAATCAACACCGGCGCAACCGTAGAGATTCAGACCTCTGACTCGACCACTGGCGTCACCTCTGCTATGGAAGGCACCTGCGACATCGGTATGGCTTCCCGTGCACTGAAAGACACCGAGACCGGCGTCACTGCAACTGAGATTGCAAAAGACGGTATCGCTGTCATCGTCAACCTGGACTGCCCTGTTGATAGCCTGTCGGTTGACCAGATCATGAACGTATACGTCGGCAACACCACCGACTGGAGCAGCCTGGTCGGCTGATTAAACCCCACGGTGTAAACCGGGGAAGGAAAGCGGCTGTAAATAAGCAGTCGCTTTCCGCATATCCGGGACGATTCATAAAACGGGAACAGGTGTGAGAACCACAGCCAGTGCCCGACGCGTATAAAGGAGTGTAAAAAATATGCAGTCTGCTGCTGCACCATCCCATCACAAGAGTGGAACAGGAAAAGGCCATCTGCTGGAAAAAGCGATGAAGCTGCTTTTCCTGATTGCGGCGTGTTTTTCGATTATCGCCGTACTGCTGATCTGCTTTTTCCTGTTTGCCAACGGAATCCCGGCAATGGGCGAGATTGGCCTGTTCAAGTTTTTGAGCGGTGTCAACTGGAAACCGGGCAACAACATCTACGGGATTCTGCCGATGATTCTGGGCAGCATCTACGTTACCGCCGGCGCACTGGTGATCGGCGTGCCGATTGGACTGCTGACAGCGGTTTTCCTGGCCCGGTTCTGTCCGAAAGGAATTTACCGGATCGTCAAACCTGCGGTATCGCTGATGGCGGGTATTCCTTCGGTTGTTTACGGCTTTTTCGGAATGTGCGTAATCGTACCGATGATCCGTCCGCTGGCAGAAAAATTCCAGGGTGACAGCTACTCGATGCTGACCGCATCCATTCTGCTGGGGCTGATGATTCTGCCGACGATTGTCGAGGTTACTGAGTCTTCACTGCGTGCAGTTCCCGACAGCTACTATGAAGCGAGCCTTGCGCTGGGTGCGACCCATGAACGGAGCGTCTACTGTGCGGTATTCCCGGCAGCAAAGTCGGGCATCATGGCAGGCATAGTCCTAGGCGTCGGACGTGCAATCGGTGAGACGATGGCGGTTATCATGATTGCCGGCAACCAGCCGCGTGTACCCGACAGTATCTTTGACGGCGTGCGGACGCTGACCGCGAACATCGTTATCGAGATGGGCTACGCATCCGGCCTGCACCGTCAGGCATTGATTGCGACGGGTGTTGTCCTGTTTGTATTCATTCTGATTCTGAACGTCTGCTTCTCACTGCTCAAGCACCGTTCGGAGAAACAAAGCTGAGCGGAAGGAGAGAAAGAATAAGATGGAACAGACTGTTGTATCAGTCCATGCGATCAA
>DCTE01000146.1:0-12855 GCA_002329405.1 Ruminococcaceae bacterium UBA1448
AGCTGATTTATTCTTGATAAAATAAAGTAAAATTATTTCATCCTGGTTAAAAATCAATTTAAAGGCTTATCGGTAAATAATATGTACTGGACTGTACCCCGGCGGATTTAAAGGCGGTCTATGCCGCTGTGGATGAACAATCCGCTCTGGATGCCCTGGACGCTTTTGGAGTGCGGCGGGACAAGAAATACCCCAAAATTTCCCAGTCCTGGCGGGATAACTGGGCTAATCTGAGTACTTACTTCAAGTATCCTCAGGAGGTACGGCGGCTGATCTATACCACCAACGTCATTGAAGGCTTTAACCACCAGCTGCGCGAAGTGACCAAGTCCAAATCTGTCTTTCCAACCGATGACAGCCTGCTGAAAATACTGTATCTGGCCATGACAGATATTACCAAAAAGTGGACTGGTCGGCGGCAGGACTGGAGTATGATTCACACCCAGATGGTGATCTACTTTGCTGAGCGAATGCCCGGGTAACACCGCACTAGGATATCCTGTCAATATCTGTGTGACAGTCCCGTCGGTCAGCTCCTGCGACCCCAATCCCACCCACATGGTAACCGCTCCGTTCCCGGTCATTTACCTGCTGCATGGCCACGGAAACGACGATAAATACCGGCTGCGGTATACCTCTGCCGAACGCTATGCAGAGGAACACCGGATCGCGCTGGTCACCTGCTCGGTGGACAATAAGAAGTATGAGAATATCGAAAGCACCAGCGAGCGTTTTTATGGCTTTGTGGCCGATGAGCTGCCTTCTTTTGTCCAGAACTATTTCCCGATCTCCAATAAAGTTGTAAACCCCCAATGTGGTATTTCGATTTAATACCACATTGGGGGTTTTGGCTATTCTTTCAATCACGATTTAGCAGTATGTTGGAACCAAACAATCGTTAGTATTCATTTATGCTATATTTTAAATGATAAATATGAATTTTACAAACAACTGTTTATCAATTATACTGAAATTGAAACAACCGGATAAAATCATGGAGGATATCGCGATGGAAAAAACAGAAGTCAGACAAAGCAGGCTGCCGGTTACGATCATGCGGGGAGGTACCAGCAAAGGCGTGTATATTTTGCAGAAAGATCTTCCTGCTGACCGCCAACAGTGGGCAGATATACTGCTTCATTTGATGGGAAGTCCTGACAAAAAACAGATTAACGGATTGGGGGGAGGCCAGTCGGTCACCAGCAAGGTTGCGATTATTCAAAAGTCTGCCCGTGAAGACGCGGATGTTGACTACACTTTTGCGCAGGTCAGTGTGGATAAGCCGTTGGTGAGCTATAAGGGGAACTGCGGGAATATTTCTTCCGGCGTCGGCCCGTTTGCAATCGAGTGCGGGCTTGTCTCCCCCCGGGATGGCAGGACAACCGTCAGAATATTCAATACCAATACCGGTAAAATCATTGTGTCAGAAGTCCATACAGCAGACGGCAGGGTGGTTTATGACGGCGATTTTGCGATTGCAGGGGTCCCTGGAACGGCCAGCCCGATCAAAATGAAATTTCTGGACCCCTCCGGTACATTGGGAAAAGGTTTGCTGCCTACGGGGAATGTGACGGATCTGCTGCAAATACCCGCGTTTGGCAGTGTCAGGGTGTCCATTGTGGATGCGGCCAATCCACTGGTATTTGTCAATGCCGCGGATATCGGATTGACCGGCAAAGAACTGCCGGATGTGTTAAATGCTGATCGGGAAAAGCTGGAGCTTTTGGAACGCATCAGAGGGATGGCGGCGGCAAAGCTGAATTTACTGGCCGATTACCGCCATTCCGCCTGGGAGTCGCCCTCGATTCCCAAAATGACATTTGTCGCAAAAGCGGAAGACTATCTGTCTGCTGACGGGCAGACTGTGCGGCGATCGGATATTGATTTGACCGCAAGGATGATGTCGATGCAAAAGCCACATCCCAGCTATGCGATGACCGGCGCCATGTGCACAGCTGCTGCTGCGGTGATCCCCGGCAGCGTGGTGAACCAGGTATTGCCTGTGGATTTTGACCCGCAGAAGATACGGATTGGGCATCCCGGCGGTGTGTTGGAGTGCGGGGTGGATTTTGAAAACCAGTCGCCGGTTCCGGTTATTCTGGATACGTTTGGATACCGGACCGCAAACCTGCTGCTGAAAGGGGAGGTGTACTGCTGTTGACAAACGCATAGACAACGCCTGGCAGATGATAACCAGGATTCAGGTAAAGTTTTTTACAATGGAAATATATGCGCGCGCGTGGTAAGACAGATAACTGTTTTTTCGGAAAGCCGCTACGAAATCGACGGTGGTGCTGGGATTTCCGATGGAAAAACAGGCGACGGGTTCGGTTTGGGTGATATGGGACAGATGTGTTTCTGTGACAAAAAAGCAGCCGTACCCTTTTCCGGCCAGCTGCACAGCCGCCGGAATGTTGCTGGTTTCCAGTTTGATCCTGGGTGTAAAATCCATGGATTTGCAAAGCTGGTCGACCGTCTCCCGGGTACGCTGGCCGGGGATTTGCAGGATAAAGGGTTCGTCTTTCAGCAGGTTGAGATCTATCCAGGGGAACTTACCCCCTTCACGGACAATCCCCTGGTTGGCCAGCGGATGCTGGGCGGACATCACAACCAGGATCTCTTCATGTTTGATCACTTCATAGTCAATACTGGGGTTTTTGATCGGAAGATTGAAAAAAGCGAGGTCGGCGTCTCCATTGAGCAGCATCCCCTCCAATTGGCTGGAACGTTCCTCAAAAACGTGCAGTGAAACACAGGGATACATCTGATGAAAGACCGGCAGCGTACATGGGAGCATATAGGCTCCCCGCATGGTTGGAAAAGCGATTTTCAAGACACCCTGGTGTTTTTCGATGATGTCGCTCATCTCCTGGTCAAGTTCTTTTTTCAGATTCAGTATCTCCGTCGCTTTGGCGACATACCGTTCTCCGGCGTAGGTCAGGACAAAACGGTGCCCCAGCTTTCGGAACAGCTTCTGTCCCATTTGATGCTCCAGCGTCTGTAAAAACCGGGTCAGCGTCGGTTGGGTAATATACAAAGCCTCGGCAGCCCTGGTGATGTTCTGATATCTGGCGATCGCCAGTACATAGGTCAATTCCCGAAAATCCATTCTGCTCCCTGCCTTTGTTGGGTTTGTTGAAAATCTCTCTGGCAAATTAACCGTGTTTTTCCTGGCCGTATGCAAAACCTGCTATAAAATCAACCCCCAATCGTTCTATATGGCGTGGAACTCCTGGGGGTTGATTTCATATGGAATAATGGGTTTAACCGTCAAAAGGCGTTGCCTTTATCGGAAGAATTGAGCCCAAAGAATGCCAGCGCTTTCTGAATCGTCAGATCCCAGAAACGCCATTCATGTTTGTAGCCGGGAATTTCCTCAAAGGTTGCATCCAGGCCGATTTCCTGTGCGTGTTTTTTGAAATAGTTGTAGACTTTCCAAAGATGGTCGTCCATCCCGCAGGCAAAGTACAGCCTGGGAAGGTCAACCCCTTTTGCAACTGCTTCGTCCAGGACCCGCCAGGTGTTTTCATAAGACGCCTGGTATGCTTCGTATCCGCCGCGGTTTTCAATGCACCCCTCCGTCCGTTTCCAGAGCCGCTGGTCATGCTCCCGGATCCAGTCGGTGTCGCGCGGGCAGGCGGAAAGAACCGCGGCTGCTGCAAACCGTTCAGGATGGTTGAAGGCATAGACACAGGTTCCGCGGCCGCCCATGGAAAGCCCGGCGATAAAGTTGTCCTCCCGTTTGCTGGAAGCCGGGAACCAGTTGTAGATCAGGGGCATCAGTTCTTCGGTCAGATAATCATACATGTTGTAGCCGAGGCTGAAATTCTCCCAGTTGGCGTAATTGGTATTCAGTGCGTCGGGCATGACAACGATCAGATCCCTTTCACAGGCATACAATTCAATGTTGCTCTTTCTCAGCCAGTCGCTGTGATTGCCATAGGTCCCATGCAGCAGCCACAGGAGGACTTTATACCGTTCCCCGCTGCCGTAAAACTGCGCCGGCGTTTTTCCTCTAGGTTTGTCCGGCAGAATAACAGAGATCATGGTATTGCCCTGCAGATACTGGCTTTCAAAGGTGAATTCTACTAATGACATATAAATGGCTCCTTTCAAACAGTCTGTTTTGTGGAAGGTTATCAAGTTATTTTCAGGATAGCACAACAAAGTATAAATGAAAAGCGTAGTTTTCTGCATCCCGCAAATGCGGAAAAAAGTGAATAATGTTTTTTTGTGCTGGGCAAAGTCAAAAAATGATGATGTTTATACAGGTATCGAATCTGGTATAATAAAGTCATCTGAAAGGAAAATTTTTTATTTATTTAACGATATCATTCTTTTACAGCATGATCAGTCAGCCTTGCGGGTAATTTGTATTTGGGTGGCTGAAAAAATCGGATAAGCATCGTCCCTGACCGATAGTAAATAGGATTTTGACTGCAATACCTCCAGGAGATGAACGGGAAAGGATTGGTTTACATGAAAAAAATGATCGGTACCAATGCGACTTTTAAAAAGTGGCTTTTTTCGTATCTGCTGGTTTTAATGCTGCCCCTGATTATGATGGTCGTGATTTCGATTCATGCGTTTTCAATTGTTAAGAACGAAGTTACCGAAGTCTATATCGGTGCGCTTAACCAGTTGCAGGCTTCGCTGGATGCTGAGTTTAATTCGGTTCATAATATGATGTACTCGATTGCTGCGGATGACCGGATACAATCTCTGGCGTATAATGATTCGGCATTTTCGGCCCATCAGTATCAGATGATGAAGCAGATCCAGGCTGATTTTCAAAAGTATACGCTGACCAACCTTTTGATTGAAAATATTTATCTGTATTTCCCGTCTTCCAGTTATATGCTTGGAAGCCAGGGACAATATAACCTTGCACGGCTCAAAGAACATTTTTCCTGCAATTATAATTTAACCTATTATCAATATGCGGGGGTAATTGATTCTTATCATTTTCAGGAATTGGTTCCGTTTTACGGTGAGTCGGACCAGCAACCCACGATCTTTCTGATGCACAGCATACTTCCCGCAGGCCAGGAGCACGGCGGCCGTGCGCTGATTATCATGAAACTCAACTGTTCGTTGCTTCAGGATCAGATGGATTTTCTGAATGGTTCCTTTGAAAGCCAGATGGAGATGGTTGTGGATTCCGGCGTTTCGTATGCAGATTGCCACTTCCCGATCGGTGAGAGTGATTTTTATAAGATTATGGAAAGCAGCGAACAGGTACAGATCAATGTTGAAAATGCGCTTGTGCTGGCGACCCCGTCCAATGTACAAAAGGTTCATTATATGATGATGGTGAATCTGGCGCTTTTGCAGAAGGAAACAAACCGCAGCCGCATTTTGTTTATTACCTGCATTCTGATCAGTATCGTGTTGGGAATCGGAATGGCTTATCTCTTTTCGCGCAGGCAGTACCGGCCGTTGGAACAGCTGATCCGCCTGGTCCGCGGCAAACAGAAGGTGCTGGATGGACAGGCCAACTCCAATGAATATCAGTTTCTGGCTTCCAGTTTTGACCGTATGCTGCATGAAATGCAGCAGACACAGGGGGAACTGAGCCGGAGGGAAGCCGCTGTGCGCAAAATTGTATTAAATCGGTTGCTGATGGGCCGGTTTGGGTGTCTGGAGCTGGCAGCTGAACCGATGCAGAACGGCGGGATAGATTTCCCCAGCAAAGAATTTATCGTCGTTTCCTTCCTGATCAGGGACGATTCCCAGCTCTTTTTTGAAGAAGGCGGCGATGGCTCGGAAGAAGGAGAAGCCCGCTATATCATCATCCAGAATATCTCGGAAGAACTGGTCAATGAACACCATCACGGATATTGTACAGAACTGGATGATCAGATCATCATGGTGATCGCTAAAAACCCGGATGCGGAGACGGCAGAATTTGAACAGCAGATCAGGGAAGTCTGCCTGCAAATTGCCGGCCTTACCGCCAGGCATTTCAATTTGCTGATGGGATGTGCAGTCAGTGCCGTTCATTTTGATTCAATGGGCATTGCGGCCGGTTATAAAGAGGTGTCGGAAATTCGGGAATATATTTATATTTCGGATTCCGACAACAGCGTTACAACCTGGACCGACTTTCTGGGGAAGGACCCGCTTCCGATTGCGGATGAAATCCGTTTATCGGAACGATGCGCCTATTTCGCCTCGCTGATTCGGGAAGGCGCCTATACACAGGCGATGCGCAGTTTTGACGAGCTGATTGATATGTATTTGCCGTCCGATTTGAACAATCTGGCGCTGGCAAAGTGCCGGGTTTTCGGGCTGATCAATCAGCTGATTGTTGCCTTTGAGGATTTGAAGGAGGAGTTTAATGATGATTTTTACAGTCAGCTGGACCCGGCAGGCCATCTGCTTCAGGTCAGAAATGTTGGTGCGTTAAGATTAGAGGTCAGCAGTATTTTGAATGAAATTACCCGGCATTACGTCGAACGGAACCCCATCCCGCCCGCCAGCAAAGCGGAACAGATCAAGGATTATATAAAAGAACATTACGCCGATCCGAATCTCAGTGCAGCAATGATTTCGGAAGCATTTGGCATGAATGGGGCCTATCTGTCCCGCTTTTTCAAAAAACAGGCTGGATGCGGCGTACTGGATTTTATCCATGAGATTCGGATTCACCGTGCCAAACAGCTGATGGCGGAAACCAATGACAGCATCAAATCCATCTCGGAACAGGTTGGATACTATAACAGCCTTACCTTTATCCGCGCTTTTAAACGGCAGGAGGGATGTACGCCTGGTCAGTACCGTGAAACGATAAACCAAAAATATGAATCATGACTGGAAAAAGCACATCATCTGTAGGAAGATGGTGTGCTTTTTGTCAAAAAAAGTCAGCGATGAATAGAAATGTGTAAAAATACGATGATCATTTGGAAAAATCGAACGACAAATGTAAATAAAAAATGAATATTTACAATTGAATTTTTATCCAGTATGATATGTCTATCAACAGGCTTTAAAAAAGCCACGCTTTAAAAAAGCCGCAGCAGATTTCATCATTTTCGGATATCAGACCATGATAAGCGTATGATGGTACGGATGATGAGGCAACGATTTATCATTTTTATGTTCAATTTAAGGAGGAAATCACGATGAAAGCAAAACGAATTCTCACAGCCCTTCTCGCAGCCGGTCTGGTCGTATCGGCCCTGGCATCCTGCAATCAAAACAGCGGAACAGAAAGCAATTCCGCCGCTGAAAGCCAGACGCAGGCCAATACGAGCGGTGAAACCGCTGAAGTGTCGACCGCTGAAGGTGAAACGGTCACCCAGCTCACCGAAATTCCCCTGCCGATTGTTGAAGAAAAAATTACCCTCAGCTACTGGTTCCCCTGGGATGCGACCGTTTCCAACGTCGTGACCAACAACAACGAGGTCATGTCGGTTCAGAAAATGGAAGAGATTACCAATATTCATATTGATTATATCCATCCGACCATCGGCCAGGAAAAGGAACTGTTCAGCGTCCTGCTTTCTTCGGGCGATCTGCCGGACATGATGTATCTGGCAAACGGAGTCGAATATCCCGGCGGTATTGTCACCGGTATTTCTGACGGCATGTTTTTGAACATCAACGATCTGGTCAATCAGTACGCCCCCAATTTCAGCAAATGGCGTCAGTATGATGAGGTTCACCAGAAGGAAACCATCTCGGATGATGGATATATCCTCGGCTTCCCGATGATGAATGATATCCCGGAAGGCGCAAACCTCGGCCTTTGTGTAAGACAGGACTACCTGGACCAGCTGGGGATGGAAGCACCCCATACGCTGGATGAAGTACATGATGTCCTGAGCGCGGCAAAGAATGAGCTGGGACTGGCTTCCCCGCTGCTGCTGACCTCCAATGGCGTCTTTTATGATTCCGCGCTGCTGTCTGCCTTCGGGGTAGGCCGTGAATGGTACCAGAATGACGGGACAGTCTTCTTTGGGCCGATGCAGGAAGGCTATAAAGAATATCTGACCATGATGAACCAGTGGTACAATGAAGGGCTGATTGACCCGAACTTTGTATCCAACGCTTTCACGGATGCTCCCACCAATGACCTGCTGGTATCGGATGATGTGATGATGACAGAAACCTACTGGGGACGTGTCGTCGATGCAATGGTATACAACGGCGTAACCCAGAATGAGGATTTCTGGCTGACACCGATTTCTGCGCCTGTCCAGAAGGAAGGGGATACCGTCGGGATCCGCATGTACAATTCTCCCATTATGTCCCAGACTGTTCTGACCAAGGACTGCTCTGACCCGGTTGTGGCAACCATGTGGCTGGATTATCAGTACACCGAGGATGCGATGATCCTGAACAACTACGGTGTGGAAGGCGAGACCTTCTATTATGATGACAATGGGGATTTCCAGTTTACCGATCTGATTATGAACAACCCCGACGGTTATAACACAACCGACGCCAATCGCCTGTATATCCGCAGAAACGGTTCCGGCTGGATCAAGTGGGAACGCCAGCAGCTGACCAATCCCACGGTCGCCCATAAAGATGAGGTCTGGGCTTACGATATCTGGAGTGCCGACGGAACAGAATGGGTCGTTCCCGCCGTAACGATGAATACGGAAGAATCTGCTGAATATCAGTCGCTGTATGCCGATATCAAGACCTACGTGGAAGAAAGTACGGTCGGAATGATTATGGGTACCATGCCGCTGGATCAGTTTGACGCTTATGTGGAACAGCTCAAGGCAATGGGGATTGAAAGAGTTATTGAGATCGAACAGACTGCACTTGACCGGTATTACGCTCGTTAATTTTGGTAAAAGATCCGGCGGTGGTTTTCTGCCCCGGATCTTTATTGTCCACAATTTTCAGGGAAAGAGGGATTTTTTTGAAAAATGTATCTGTGAGCGCTCCTGCGGTACAGAAAAAAACGTTTGCGGATAGAGTCCGGCTGGAGATCAGGACCAGCGGCGCATTGTATATTATGGCACTGCCGGTCATCCTGTATTACCTGCTGTTCCGGTATATCCCGATGTTTGGTACCGTCATGGCATTTCAGAAATTCAATATCGCCAAAGGTATTTTTGGAAGCCCATGGATTGGATTTGATAACTTTATCACCTTTTTTAACAGCTATTATTTTGTCCGGCTGCTGCGCAACACCGTTTTGATCAGCCTTACGGACCTGGTCTTCAATTTCCCAGCGCCGATTATCTTTGCTTTGCTGCTCAATGAAGTAAACAACAGGTGGTTTAAAAAGACGGTACAGACCATCAGTTACATGCCGTACTTTGTCTCGATCGTTGTCCTTTGCGGCCTGGTGATCGACTTTTGCCAGGCAGGCGGTGTAATCAGCAATGCCTTTTCCCTTTTGTTTGGGGAATCGGTCAATCTGATGAGTAAACCGGAATACTTCCGCACCATTTTCGTCGGCTCCAATATCTGGCAGGGGCTGGGGTATGGCTCCATTGTCTATATCGCCGCCCTGACCAGCGTCGACCAGGAACTGTATGAAGCCGCGGTTATCGACGGCGCGGGACGCTGGAAACAAACGATACATATTACCATCCCCAGCATCATGCCGACCATTATCATCCTGCTGATCCTGCGGATGGGTTCCATTTTGGACGTAGGATACGAAAAGGTCATGCTGCTGTACAATCCTGCAACCTATGAAACGGCTGACGTTATCTCCACCTTTGTTTACCGCAAGGGCTTTGTCGACTATGACTATAGTTACTCGACCGCTGTTGGCCTGTTTAATTCGGTTATCAACCTTTGCCTGCTGACACTGACCAACTATGTCAGCCGCAGGGCAGGTGAAATCAGTCTGTTCTGAGGAAGGGGAGCTGCATTATGGCTATGGTAGAAAGAAAAACACTGAGCCGCAGGGTATTCCTGGCTGCCAATACCCTGCTGCTGATTTTGATCGCATTTGTCTGTTTCGCGCCTTTTTTGCATGTATTTATGGCGTCCATTTCCGATCCTGCGCTGGTTGAAGCAAACCACAGCATCATTCTCTGGCCTTTGGGAAAAGTATCTCCCAAAGCATATGAACTGGTATTCAAAAACGATAATATCTTTATCGGTTACCGGAATACCCTGTTTTATGTCATTGTCGGTACCGTCCTGAGCGCCTTTCTTTCGCTGCTGGCCGGTTACGTTATGTCCCGTAAACGCTGCCGCTGGCGCAATGGCTTTGCCTTTTTCATCACCTTTACGATGATGTTTCACGCGGGCATGATCCCGACCTTTATTATGGTCAAAAACTACGGGCTGGTGAATACCCGCTGGGCAGTCATCCTGCCGACCGCGGTATCGGTTTACAATACAATTATTATGCGGACTTCTATCGCCGCGGTTCCGGATTCACTGGAAGAATCCGCCCATATCGACGGAGCTGGGGACTGGGTTATCCTCTTTCGGATTATTTTCCCGCTGGTCAAATCCACCTTTGCGGTCATCGTTTTGTTTTATGCGGTTTCCAAGTGGAACTCCTGGTTTGAAGCCATGATTTATCTGACCCAGAGAAGGGATCTCTATCCTTTGCAGTTGTTCCTGCGGGAGATACTGGTTCAGGCAAAGGCCGCCTCGAGTGCGGACAGTGACGTCGTGCTGTATGAGACACTACAAAAATATGCGACAATTATTGTGTCGACCCTGCCGATTCTGTGTGTCTATCCCTTTGTACAGAAGTATTTTGTCCAGGGCGTTATGATTGGTTCGGTCAAGGGTTAAAAAAGGCCTGTCATCGGGATGACCCGATACATCCAAAAGGAAGATATGTTTATGAAGATTGTAAAAAATGCGGCTGCCGGAACTATGGAATCCAGCGATATTCTGGTCACGGTCCAGCCCGCGGAACAGGGGATTACGATCGACCTGACCAGCTCGATCGAGGAACAGTTTGGACGGCAGATTCGCCAGGTCATCCGTGAGACACTGGGGTGTCTGGGGGTGGAAAATGTTCTGGTAACGGCAGTCGATAAAGGGGCACTCGACTGTACAATCCGGGCCAGGGTCGAGACAGCGGTATACCGGGCTGCCGGGGCAGACTGGCCGGAAGTTGACTGGGGGACGTTGTCATGAGTGTCGTAAAAAACAGATTGAGACGGACGATGCTGTTTATACCGGGAAATAATCCGGGGATGCTGCGGGACTGCCATATTTATGGCGCGGATTGCATCATGCTGGATCTGGAGGATAGTGTCTCCATTTATGAAAAGGATTCAGCCCGTTTTCTGGTGTATCATGCGCTTCGTACCCTGGATTATGGCGATGTGGAGATACTGGTCCGGATCAACAGTTTACAGGATGGGGGCGTCGCGGACCTGGAAGCGATTGTCCCGCTGGGAAAAGCCATCATCCGCCTTCCCAAAACCGAAACGCCTGAAGATGTCCTTGCCTGTGAGCGGGAGATCGCACGGATTGACGCGGCACATGGGCTTGAAGTGGGAAGCACAGGGATGATGGCGGCAATTGAATCGGCCGAAGGCGTATTAAATGCGCTGGCAATTGCACGTTCGAGCAGCCGGCTGATCGGTTTGGCCCTGGGGGCGGAAGACTATGTCACCGATCTGAAAACGACCCGGTCGGTTGACGGGACAGAGCTGTTTTTTGGACGCAGTATGATTCTGCATGCTGCGCGGGCGGCGGGAATTGCTGCCATTGACTGTGTCTACAGCAATGTCAATGATGAAGACGGACTGGTCCAGCAGACAAAGCTGATTCATACCATGGGGTTTGACGGCAAAAGCATCATCAATCCCCGTCAGATTGAACCTGTCCACCGTGTTTTTACCCCTACCCAAAAAGATATTGATCAGGCGGTCGCCATTATCTGTGCGCTGGAAGAAGCACGCGCGAAAGGCTCCGGGGTCATCTCTCTGAATGGGAAGATGGTGGACCGTCCAATTGTCCTGCGGGCAGTGTATCAGCTGGAACTGGCCAGGGCAGCCGGTGTCTGGTCTGACCCGGATCTGGTCATCCCGCAGCTGTAAAAGTCTCAGAACAGGTTTTTGAAAAGGAATGAAGACAGGTATGGAAGATATACAGAAACTCTTTCCGATGCTGCCGGCTCTGCATGGCAATTTTATTTCGGACCCCGACGTCAAAAATCCAATGTATTATACAAGCCGGCACGACCGGCTGAATAAAATAGTACCGTCTTTGGAACAGGCAATCCGCCTGACTGGACTGAAAGACGGGATGACAATTTCCTTCCATCATCATTTTCGCAATGGGGACTATATCGTCAACCTGGTCGTGGACAAGCTGGCGGAGATGGGGTTTCAGAATCTGACGTTGGCCGCAAGCTCCCTCAGCAGCATCCATACACCGCTGATCCGGCATATCCGCAACGGCGTTATCACCCGGATTGAAACCAGCGGCCTGCGTGGCGAGCTGGCGGATGCGGTCTCCCATGGGCTGATGGATGTCCCGATTGTCTTTCGGTCGCATGGCGGACGGGCGTATGCGATTGAAACAGGGGAACTGAAGATAGACGTCGCCTTTCTGGGGGCGCCCAGCTGCGATCCTTCCGGCAATGCAAACGGCTATTCCCGGGACGGCAGCGACAGCATTTCCTGCGGCTCCCTGGGATATGCGCGGGTGGATGCCATATTTGCAAAAAAGGTGGTTATTTTAACCAACCATATTGTCCCCTATCCCAACGCACCGTTTGGCATTGCAGAAAATGATGTCGACTATATCGTGGAGGTCAGCCAGATCGGAGACCCTGCCGGGATTATGAGCGGTGCGACCCGTTATACCAAAAACCCAAAAGAACTGCTGATCGCCCGTATGGCGGCCGATGTCATCGAAGCGAGCGGGAAATTTGCCGATGGCTTTTCGATGCAGACG
>DCTE01000146.1:12865-28264 GCA_002329405.1 Ruminococcaceae bacterium UBA1448
AAAAGATGCTTGCGGCCGGAATTAAGGCGAGTTTTGCCCTCGGAGGGATCACCGGTTCACTGGTCGATATGCATGAGGAAGGCCTGATTAAAAAACTGCTGGATGTCCAGTCCTTTGACCTGCGGGCAGCAGAGTCGCTGAAAAACAACCACTTTCATCAGCAGATCTCCGCGTCCTATTACGCCAGCCCCGGCAATCCCGGTACGGCGGTCAACCAGCTGGATTTTGTCGTTCTTTCCGCACTGGAAATTGATACAGACTTTAATGTCAATGTTCTGACCGGTTCGGACGGTGTAATCCGCGGCGCAATCGGCGGCCATCCAGATACCGCTGCCGGTGCGGGGATTTCCATTGTGGTCGCGCCGCTGATACGGGGAAGGATCCCGACGATTGTCAAAAAAGTAAATACCATCGTGACGCCTGGAAGTACAGTTGATGTCGTCGTGACCGATCAGGGGATCGCTGTCAATCCAATCAGGACGGATTTGATCGAACGCCTATCAAAAGCCGGGCTGCCGCTGTATACGATTGAGCAGCTGCAGCAAAAGGCAGAACGTGTAGTAGGCGTCCCTGATCCAATCCGTTATCAGAAAAAGATCGTCGGGATTGTCGCATACCGCGATAATTCCATCATTGACGTCATTCATGCGGTTGAGGACAGATAAGGTGGATGCTGGCTGTGTGGCCGAACGGGTGTATGTCCCGGGCCGGCTTATCAAAAGGGAACTCAGGGAATTTTATCAGCAGGCCGGGCTGCAGCTGGATTTTGATTGGGACTGCCTGGTCTTGCTGCGGGAGCAGGGACAGGTCGTTGCGTCCGGCTGCCGGAAGGGGAATATCCTGCAAAGAATCGCGGTCCATCCGGTTTACCGTGATCAGGGGCTGGCGGCCATCCTTGTCTCTGAACTGGTCAAAGAGTCGGTTGAATGGGGAATCAATCATCTTTTCCTGTTTACCCGTCCAAATAATCGTGTATTTTTTCAGTCTTTGGGATTTTTCCCGGTTATCGAAACATCGGAAGTATTGATGCTGGAAAACCGGAAAAAGGGGCTGGAACGCTTTCTGGATGGGATACCACCGGTCTCCGGCGAAAGGGTGGGCTGTATCGTTGCACATGCCAACCCGTTTACGCTGGGGCATCTGGCACTGCTGCAATACGCTTCCCAAAACTGCCAGGCGGTCTATCTGTTTATCCTGTCGGCCACAACCGCGCCTTTTTCTCCCGACGAACGTTTGAGGATGGCACGGCTTGCCGCGGCTCATTTTTCAAACGTCCTGGTACTGCCTGGCGGGGAGTATATCCTTTCCCACACGACCTTTCCTGATTACTTTTACCCGGATCAGGTTGTCGGGCGGGCTGTAAACTGCCAATTGGATCTGTTGCTGTTTGCCAGGCGGATCGCCCCCCGGCTGGGGATCAATGCCCGTTTTGTCGGGGAGGAACCTTTTTCGGCCGTGACAGCCGAATACAACAAGGCGATGGCCGACCTCCTTCCCAAAGAGGGGATACAGGTCGGTGTACTGCCCCGCTTTGAAAAAAACGGACGGCCGGTCAGTGCAACCCGTGTCCGGGAAGCATTGGCTGCCGGGGATTGGGAAACGGCTGCTTCGCTGACACCAGAGGTCTGTCATCCTGTTTTAAAACAGCACCTGGCAAAATTGGGAGGACTTGGCGGCCTGGATTTTATGCCACGCTGAAAGGGGAAATTTTTGTGATCTGGTTCAGCTTGACCCTTCTGTGCGGATTGATGGGCGGGATTTTGGCAAATCGGCTGAAACTTCCGGCCGGGTTTATGATCGGCGCAATGGCTGCAACCGCGTTTTTTAACGTCCTGTCCGGCCATGGGATGATGCCGTCTGAGATCAAAACGGCTGTACAAACGGTTTCCGGTATCTTCATTGGAATGAAAATCAGGAAATCTGACCTTCCGACATTAAAAACTATTTTGCTGCCGGCGGTGGTGTCCGCGGCATTCATGACGCTCTTGTGTATGGGGATGGGATGGATGGTCCGTATCTTTTCTGGAGTCGATGTCATCACAGCGATTCTCGGATGCGCACCGGGCGGCATTGTGGATATGTCGTTGATTGCAATGGATGTGGGGGCGGATACGTCTGTGATTTCGGTCCTGCATATGATCCGGCTGGTCACAGTCCTGGGCGTTTTCCCTACGTTATTGCAGCTTTTGGTGAAAAAGATACGCCGGTTGGAAAAGCAGCCGGCTATTGCTGGGCAGCCGGAACCGTTTTCGCCGGTTCAGCCCGACCGGCAGCTGTCTGAATCCTTGCGGATCTTTCTGACGGCTTTGGTCGGCTGCCTGATGGGCATGCTGGGAAAGGCAGCGGGAATCCCGGCAGGGCCTCTGCTCTTTGCGATGATGGGGACAACAGCGTTTAATATGCTGACCTCGCTGGCCAGCATGCCGATGCCGGTAAAGCGCAGTGCGCAGGTACTGGCCGGTACGCTGATTGGGGTCAATGTCACCTGGGAAGCCCTGGTCCAGCTGAAAAGCCTGCTGTTTTCTGCGCTGGTCATGCTGGTTTTGTATTTTGTGATCAACCTGCTGCTGGCCTTCCTGCTGCATTTTGTCTGCCATTATGATATCATGACCGCCTTTTTTTCCTGTACGCCAGGCGGTGCGTCGGATATCTGCCTGATGGTGGAAGATTTTGGCGGGGATACCGCCCGGATATCCATTATGCAGACCACCCGGGCGATCATCGTCGTGGGAATGTATCCGTTGTTGATACAGCTTTTTGGCTGAGGAGGAAGTATGCTTACTGGTAGAGCGGTAACGGTGGCCGATATGGCACAGGCGCGCGAAAGACGGGTTCAGCGGCGGCAGGCATTTATCCAGACCGGCAAGACCGTCGTCTGGTTTTCTCTCAATATCCCCGGACCGGTCAAGGATGCACCCCTTTTGCGCCGTGTATTTCTCGAAGGGGAGGGTCGGCTGTGTGAACTGCTCAAACCCTCCGTCCAAAAAAGATGGGAGGCATTTACTGGCTGGGAAGGGGTTTATTGCTGCGATTCCCCGGCAAAACGGGTCAAGGAAGAAATGATCCTGCTGGAAGAAACACATCCGCTGGGAAGGTTGTTCGATTTGGACGTGTTTTCCTCCGATGGAAGGAAACTTTCCCGCCCACAGTACCGGACATGCCTGCTGTGCGGAAAACAGGCGCAGTTTTGCGCACGTTCCCGTATCCATTCATTGCCGGATCTGCTCGCTGCTGTAGAGAAGATGGCGGCCGATTATTTTGATAGCCTGGACGCCGGGAAAATCGGGATGCTTGCAGAACAGGCGTTGTTGTATGAAGTGTCGGTGACGCCCAAACCGGGACTGGTTGATCGGAATAACAATGGTGCACATCTGGATATGGATTTGTGGCTCTTTTTGAAGAGTGCCTCCGTCCTGCGGGACAGGTTTACCCAATGTGTAAAAGCCGGGATGAAGGAAGAAGATCCGGTTCGCCTTTTTTACTGCCTGCGGCAGCTGGGAATCTGTGCAGAAGCGGAAATGCGGTCTGCAACCAATGGCGTCAATACCCATAAGGGCGCTATTTTTTCAATCGGCCTTCTTTGCGGCGCGTTTGGTCACTGTCTGAAATATCCGTCGGACCCTATCCAGGTGGTCAGACAGATGGCACCTGCGTTCCTCGCCCCGGAACAGACAGCTGCCGGCGGGTTTGGAAGTGAACTGTTCCGGCAGGGAACATGCGGCGGTATCCGTGTGGAGGCGGCGGATGGGTTCCCATCGGTGATGAATCTGGCATTGCCCGCTTTCAGACAGGCTTTGCAGCGGGGATTTTCGGAAAATGACGCCGGGGTGCTGACACTGCTGGCATTGCTGGGGAAAGTGGAAGATACCAATATGGTGCGGCGGGGTGGTCGGGAAAAAGCAGCGGAAATCCGGGAAAAGGCTGCCAAAATATGCAAAGAGCCTCTTTCTTTTCAGCAGACATTGCGCCTTGCGCTCAGAATGGACCAGAATTTTATCGCGGAAAACCTGAGTCCGGGTGGCTGTGCCGATTTGCTGGCAGTGACCTGGCTGTGGTTCCATTTTATGAGAATGGTGGAGTCAAACGAGTTGGAAATGGTTAATTTTTGGCCAGGCTTAGCTGAATCATTTTAAAAATGAATTTTACCTCAGCCTATTGAGAAACACATCCAAATTCAGTAGGATGGAAGAGGCCTCCAATGCGGTGTTTTTGTTCTGCACCGTATTGGAGGCTTTCTACAATTCAGTATAAGCTGAGATCAAGCAGCATCTGGCTCTTTTTGGCAGGCTTTATCCTATTGACATTGTATCTGAAAGTATGTATAATTTGGTTAGCGGCTGCTAACATACATAATGCCGCTTTTATACAGCAGATAAGTTAGCTATTGCTAACTAAGATTACTTGGAAAACAAGAGAGGAAACAATTATGACAATTGTATTAAGTATTCTGATTTCTGTTGTCGTCATCACTTTTTGCACCGCTGTAAAAGCCATATGTAAAAATCTATTGGAGAATCCAGAAAAGGACAAGAAGGACACGGGTACATGATCGACAAGCAATTGTTCCAGGGAAACCTCCCATGGTAAAAGCCATGGGAGGTTTTGCGTCAGGAGGCGGATCCGACGATGGATTCCAGATGGGAGAGGATGGTGCCCGAAGGCTCCAGGAGACCGTCGAGAATATCGCCCGGTGCAAAGGTATCTTCCTATTTATCCGGGTGGTTGCGGATGTTTAAGGACGGCTTAAAAAAGGAATTTGTGACAAGCAGAAATGATTGTATTTGTAAAAAGCAAATGCTATAATTGGTTTGAAAGCGGCAAGCGTTCTCAGCGTTGCTCTTCATCCGCTTGTACAGTTTTACCCGTTATTGGGTTATCTGAAAGTCTTTTAGAGGGGAAATGAAATATGAATGCAGTACTTCGTATCGGTATGATTGGATTCGGTGGACGGGGAATGGGATTGCTGACGAATTCTCTTTTTCCACTCAAGGAAGCACAGGTTACCGCTGTCTGTGACGTTTACAACGACCGTGCGCAGGCTGCGGCTGATGCGGTATTGGAAAAACAGGGAAGGACGCCGAAAATTTATCTTGATTATCAGGATCTCCTGTCCGACCCTGAAGTAGATGCTGTGGTTATTGCCACATCGTGGGAAACGCATATACCGATTGCCTTAGCGGCAATGCGAGCTGGTAAGATTACCGCCTGTGAGGTGGGAGGTGCGGCCTCACTGGAAGAATGCTGGGAATTGGTACATACCTATGAGCAAACCAAAACGCCCATTATGCTGCTGGAAAATTGCTGCTATGGCCGGGAAGAACTGATGCTGCTGAATATGGTGCGTCAGGGGGTGCTGGGAGAGATTGTCCATTGCCAGGGGGGATACCGGCATGATCTGCGTCAAGAGGTGAGCTTTGGAAGGGAGAACCGTCACTATCGTTTGAACCATTATCTCAACCGGAACTGCGAAAATTATCCCACCCATGAACTGGGGCCAATTGCCAAAATACTGAATATGAACCATGGCAACCGTATGCTGACACTTACTTCCACAGCCTCTTCGGCCAGGGGACTTCACAGCTACCTTACCCGTAAAAAGGGGGAGGAATACGATCTCACACGGGCACAATGGCGTCAGGGAGATGTTATAACAACGGCAATCCGCTGCGCACAGGGACAAACCATTGTGCTGACATTGGATACCACTCTTCCACGGTATTATTCCAGAGGGCTGCATATCCAGGGGACACTGGGAATGTATGAAGAAGAAAATCAATCCATTTTCCTGGACGACGTCCATAATGAGTGGGATTTTGATTGGAAATCTCAGTGGGGAAATATAGAAAAGTACCGGGAACAATATGAACATCCGATTTGGAAAGAATACCTTGCAAACGGAGTGTATGGTGATCACGGAGGAATGGATGGGCTGGTCATGAAATCCTTTGTACAGCATGCACTCTCCGGTGAAGCAATGCCAATTGATGTATACGATATGGCTGCATGGATGAGTATTTCTGCCCTTTCGGAGATCTCTGTTTCCAAAGGCGGGGCGGTGGTTGAAATCCCTGATTTCACCAGCGGACGATGGGTGCTGCCAGACTGGAAATCTTCCGAACTCTGAGATACAGCCTGACCGATCAATATGGACAGGGACAGATCAACGACACCTTCGAATGGGGTATTGTAGTTGATGCAGCCAGTTTGGGCAGATAATGGTCATTTGGTGATGGCATCCGATTTTTTGGGGTGAAATTATGAAAATCAAAGATGTGCACTATTCAAAAAGAATAAAAGATAATCCTCTATGGGATCAAGTAGATGATATTACACGCTATTTGCGGTTGGCAGCTGAATGCGGCTGCGGAAAAGAAGGCGAGGCCCTATATGACCAGTTGGAGCGATCGGTCCTGGATACACTCTCGCAATTTCAGCAGCTGGTGCTTTCCTCCAAAGATCCCGATGAGCCTGATGGCTTGGCAGCAATCCGTGCATTGCGTCCACGCGGCCCAAGATGCTTGAACAAGTCGTTGCCGGCAGATTATTCCGATCGTCTGCGGGGAGCATTTTATGGAAGAATGGCTGGATGTACGCTGGGGGCTGCGCTGGAGTTTGAACCAATTGAGCAGGCCAGAAACTGGGCGCATCGGTTTGGGGATTCTTATCCGCTCACCAATTACTGGAGTGAGGTGCGAAATCCTGAAGAAGTCCATTATATTGTCGGGAAAAAGAGGGATCTGACCAGAACGGGAATGAATGCAGTCCCGCCGGATGATGATATCATATACACTTTATTGGGTATGCTGGCAATGGAAGAATACGGGAAGGATTTTTCTCAGCAGCAGTTGGCAGAAATCTGGAAAAAGTACCTGCCGTTGGGAAACGACTCCCCTGGAGGAGAAAAAGGCTGCTGGTGGGGGGAACGCACGATGCTGCGGAACCTTCTTGAGGGAAAAACGCTGCCGGAGGCTGGAACAGACTGTAATGCCAATTTACAGAATATTGCCGCCTGGACCAGGGCTGACAGTTATGGCTATGTGTTCCCTGGGAACCCGGAACGTGCAGCTGAACTGGCGTATCGGGATGCTTCTATGAACCACCGGCGCAACGGGATATATGGTTCCATGTTTATGGCGGCTGCAATCGCTGCGGCGTTTGTCGTGGATGATCCCATTGATGCTTTGCAAATTGGACTGACTGAAATACCAGAAAACTGTATGTTTGCCGAAGGCATCCGGTGGGCTCTGAGACAGTCTCCGGCGAATTACCAGGAGGCATTTGACCTGACATGGAATATATATGACGGGATGTTCAACGGCAGCGCGATTACCAATGCACTTCATGTCGTCATGGGATTGATGATCGGAAAGAAGGACTTTACCCGCACAATTGGAGAAACTGTGGCAATGAGCGGAGATAATGACTGTACTGGCGCGACAGCCGGGAGTATTTTGGGCGCGGTAATCGGTAAGGAAAAAATCCCACAGCATTGGCTCACGCCTTTTCAGGGAAGAATACATATCTATCTGCAAGGAATGCCGGAATACTTATCAATTGAGGAAGTGTGCAGTCGGTTGGAAATTTTGGCAAAGCGTTTCCATTCTTGATATTTGAACGATTTGGGACAGTCCCGGGCGGTTGTGCTGATTTGTTGGCAGTGAGGCGGCCGATGATACATCTGTGGGAAGATAACGGCACCTCCCGATAAAACCGGGAGGTGCCATCAGCTTGCCGAAAAAAGGCAGCCATTGCCCATGCGGAACTGGGCAATGGCTATTTTTAGCTGTGTTTATCCCTGCTGGAGCAGTGCTTGCAGCCGCCCCGCCAGCTCCTTCCCGAGGCGGGTGTGGGTCATCATCGACGGGTGGCCGTCGGCTCCGAACCCTTCGGTCATCAGGTTGACGCCGGTCAGCTTGAAGGCGGTGATCCGCCGGTCGCCGGTCTTCTGCTGGTAGCTGCGGACGGCTTTTTCAATCTGGTCGTAGAGGTAATAGTCCAGCGGCCCCAGCGTGCAGGCAATCCAGCATTCCGGGCCGTTCAGCGACCGGACCTCTTCCAGCAAGGCGCGGTACCGCTCCGCAAACCAGGCCTCTTCCTCGTCCCCTTCCGCCCGGGAGTCGGTAAACCGGATCGGGTTGACGTCATTGGTGCCGAGGTTGATCAGGACGATGTCCGCCGGATGGCCGGCAAAATCCCAGCGGGAAAACGTATCCCCGCCCTTTTTCTCCATCAGCCGGTCGGTGAAGGGATAAAGCTCGTCCATCTGGGGGCAGGCGAGGATAAACTTCCCGCTCCTGGAGCGGCTGGCCGCGATGCCGGAAACCGACAGGCAGGAAAATTCCATCCCAAGCCGGCGGGCCGCCTGGGGGCCGTAGGACATCCAGCCGTTTTCCTCTTCCGGGCGGAAGGGTTCGTCCCGGCCGGGCGCTTCGTTGCCGTAACCGCAGGTGATCGAGTCGCCGACAAATTCGATCAGCGGCCTGTTTTCGGCCGGGGCCGGGGACAGCTCCCCGTCGGTCTCCAAAGGCCCGAGCAGCAGCTTGCCCCGCATGTTTTCGGTCAGCTTGACCAGCCGCAGGCTGTGCCGCCCCGCTTCCCCTTCATAGAGGGTGTACCAGCCTTCTTCCCGGCAGATAAACCGCCGGGCGAGGGTTTCCCCATCCTCCGATACCCCGGCATAGGGGTATTCAGTGACCGGCTGCTGGGGAGGCTGGACGGGGGAGGGCTCTCCGGCGGGGACCAGATAGGCCCGCAGGACGCTGCCGGTAAAGGTGATCGTAAAGCCGGAACAGCTCCAGTTGAAAAAGACGCCCTTTTCCCCTTCGAGCAGGCGGCCGTGGGGCCGGACAAGCGGCTTCCATTGTGCAGGTGAATATTGTACCATTCCTTATACCCCCTGGTCTCTCAGCCATTCGGCGCACAGCTCCGCCCAGTGCATCAGATGGGGGATTTTGGTTGCAAGGTCGTTGTGCCCGTCCGCCAGCGCAAGGCCATGGGCCCCATCGGGGAAGCAGTGCAGCTCAAACGGGACGCCGGTGCATTGCAGCTCCCAGGCAAGGGTCATGCCGATGCGGGGGTCGTCCTCGTTGGTCTGCCAGATAAAGAACGGCGGGGTGTCGGGGGTCAGGTTGCGTTCAATCGAGAGATAGACGTTTTCCTCCAGCTGTTCTTTGGTGGGCCTGGGGGCAAAGAGCGGGCCGGGAAAAGCGGTCATCGAGAAGGCACCGTATCCGATTACGCAGGCGTCGGGACGGCAGGAAAACCGTTCGACCGGGTCTTCCGCTTCGGGGCTGCCGGCGTCATAATGGGTCGCGCAGTTGCCGGACAGCATCCCGCCGGCGGAAAAGCCCATGACGGCGATGGCGTCCGAGATATGCAGCTCTTCCTTTTTCGCCCGCAGCAGCCGGATTGCCCGCTGCATGTCGGCGATTGCGTCAAAACGGGTATAGGGCTTGAGGCGGTAGGTGAGGATGGCGGTGTTGAATCCGGCCTGATGGAAATACCAGGCGACGTTCATCCCTTCGCATCCGGTGCGGAGCTCAAACCCGCCGCCATGGGCAACGATGACGGTGCCTCTGGGCGGATTGGAGGCCCCGTCGGGCGCAGGGACAAAGATGATGCTCGGCTGGGTCTGGAGCGGGTCGCGGCCATCAAAGCCCGGCGCACCCTTTTCCCAGAGGGGGGTGACGGTAAATCCGGCGAGGGCGTTGTTCCAGATCTTCTTGTTGCCGTCGATGTCCAGCGTCCCGTCCGGGAGACGGTGGTAGGCGATATTGCGGATGACGCCGTCGGTCTGGATGGTCTGCTGCAATGCCCGGATATTTTCTTCGTACATGTGATTTCCTCCTTTTCCGTCCGCTGGCGGCGGTCCAGGCCAGCTGTGGCGGGNNGGGATATTTTTTCCATACTGATATTGTAACAGCTGCCGGAAGAAGATACAAGCCGTAAATTGGCCGAATTTTTCTCCAGATGTTTTCCGGCACCGGACGGCGGATGGGGTTGGCAGGACGGGTCGGAATGTGGTATCATGAAAAAAACGGGACCGACAGAAAAGAGGTAAAATCATGAGACAGATCTGGATCGACTGCGACCCCGGGCACGACGACGCCATGGCTATCCTGACGGCCTGCGCCCACCCTGAAAAACTCCATATCCTCGGCATATCGACCGTCGGCGGCAACCAGACGCTGCATAAGGTGACGCAGAATGCCAAAAATGTCCTGCGCTTTATCGGCGCGGACATCCCGCTTGCGATGGGGCAGCAGGGGCCGCTGGTCAAGCCGCTGAACACCGCCCCCGAGGCGCATGGCGAGAGCGGGATGGACGGCCCATACTTTGGCGATGGGGATTATCCCCTTGCGTCGGAAAACGCGGTGGTGTACATCTACCGGCAGATCATGGCCTGCCCGGACAAGGTCACGCTGGTCGCGCTCGCGCCGCTGACCAACATCGCGCTGCTGCTGCGCACCTTCCCGGAGGTATGCGGCCGCATCGACTGCATCAGCATGATGGGCGGCGGCATCAGCCACGGCAACTGTACGCCGCTGGCCGAGTTCAACATCTATGCCGACCCGGAGGCGGCGCATATCGTCTTCCACAGCGGGGTCCCGATTGTCATGTCCGGGCTGGACGTCACCGAGCAGGCGACAGTCACCGTCGCCCAGATCGGCAGCCTGCAAAACCGCGGCCGCGTCAGCCATCTCGCCTATGAGCTGCTGCACTTTTACAACGAGAGCGGCCGCCAGTTCGGCTTTACCGACAGCCCGGTGCATGACCTGTGCGCGGTTGCCTGGCTGCTTGCCCCCGAAATCTTCCGCGGCAGCAGGCGGTTTGTCGATGTCTCGACAGATGAGGGGGCGTCGCGCGGGCAGACGTTTGCCGACTGCCGCCCGGTTCCGGCGCACCCGGCGAATGCGCTGGTACTCGAAGGGGTGGACAGGGAAAGGTTCTCGGCGCTGCTGCTTGATGCCCTTGCCCGGCTGGACCGGGGGTACCATGCGGGGGGCTGACGCGCCCTTTATCCTGCGGCACTGCCCCCGGGCAGCAGGGCGGGAAGAGAAAAGACAAAACCGGATACAGATTGTCGGGAAAAATCCGGGCAGCTGCGGTAAAATAGATACAGCAGGAGGTGGTTGCAGTGAGCTGGCCGGAAGATATTATGGCAGCTATCCGGTATATCGAGGAACATCTGACCGATCAGCTGACGCCGGAAGAGGTTGCGGCGGCGGTCTATCTTTCGCCGATCTATTTTCAAAAGGGGTTTTCCGTCCTCTGCGGGGTCACAGTGTCGGAATATATCCGCAACAGGCGGCTCTCGCTTGCCGGCAGGGATTTGCAGTCAGGCCGCGACAGGGTGATCGACGTGGCGATGCGGTACGGCTATGATTCCCCCGACAGNNGTTTACCCGGTTCCATGGGATGACGCCCTTGCAGGCAAAAAACGGGATGGGCCAGCTGAAAAACTATCTTCCTCTGAAAATACATGTGTCGATGAAAGGCGGTTTTGAAATGGAGTGCAGGATCGTAAAAAAACCGGCGTTTACCGTGATCGGCAGCGCCAGGGTCATCAGGAATGAGGACGGGTATCGGGAATGCCCCCGGTTTTGGGATGAGCACTATGAAAAGGGCGAAGGCCAGTATATCTGCGGGATGTACGGTATCTGCCTGGAGGATGGGGTACCGCAGGGGTACTTTAAGTATATGATCGCGGATGATTATGTCCCATCCAGGGAGCTGCCGGAGAGATTTGAAACGGTGGTAATCCCGGAAAATACCTGGGCGGTGTTCCCATGCAGGGGGCCGATGCCGTCGGCTTTGCAGAAGGTGAATACCGGGATCTTCTCGGAATGGCTGCCGGGGAACAGCGATTACCAGATCGCCGGGGCATACAGCATCGAACTGTATACCCCCGTCAGCGATTACCCGGCCGGGAACCAGGACGAAAACTATTACTGCGAAATCTGGATGCCGGTTAAGGCAAGGTAAGCCTGGGGTTTGCCCGGCTGGTGACGGAATCCCCGCGGCCGGTTGTGTTATTTGCGGCTTTATTGCAAAAAGAGCTTCAGCTCCCTTTTCAGGGCACTGGAGCTCTTTTTTGCGCATCCGGCAGCACTTTTCGGTTTAGAAGACAACGACCAGCAGCATTTTAAAGGCTTCCTCGGCAAAAACTGCGTGCGGATGTCCCGCGGGCATGATGATGGACTCCCCTTCATGCAGAAGATACCCGGTATCATCAATGGTGATTTTCCCCGTGCCGTCCAGGCAGGTTACAAAGGCATCGCCGCCTGAAGCATGGGTGCTGATTTCTTCCCCTTTGGAAAAGGAAAAGAGCGTGATACTGACTGCGGGATTTTGTGCCAGGGTTTTGCTGACTACCTGCCCCTGCTGATAAGAAATCTGGTCTTTTAATGTCAATACTTCGGCCTGGGTGATGTTTTTCATTTTTGCTGACATGATGTTTCCTCCTTGTTGTTGTATCCGGGCAGCTGATATACCGCTGTTTTGTACAGCCTGATTGTACCATGGTTTGAAAAAAATGTATGTTGTTTTGACAACAGAACAGGCGGCCGCCGCCGGATTTTTCATCCGGCCGGGATGTCGGGTTTGTCTTTGGGATGAGGACAGGATTTGGCGGGTGAGGGTGTATATTGGAATATATTTCCTGGTTGGTATAAAATGAGAAAAAAGAGGGAAAAGGCAGATATAGATTGTCTGAACTGCTGAAAAACTAAATATTGTGGTTTTTTTGTGAGAATGGGCTTGCCAAAATTACATAAATGTGGTTTAATACGTTGGGGTTTAATTATGGAGGAACCACCAGACCGGATACCGCTTCTGTCCAAAAGGCCGGGCGGTGTCTGTCAGAAGAAAGGAGAACAACAAACGTGAGAAAAATGGTGAAGCGACTGAGTTGTATACTGCTTGCCTTTGTCCTGGCCGTCTGTATGCTGCCGGGCAATCTGCTCTATGCTGTGCAAGCCGCCGATACCGAATATGGGATTCCTGCCAGAATTGAAGGGCAATGGGAGTATGTCGGGACCAATCCCGATGGTACCCAAGGATTGGCGGAATCGTTCAGCACCGTCTGGTCGCAGGGAAATGCGTACGGGGTGACGAAAAATGATACGGGCAAGGCTTACCTCAGAGACCTGATTGATACGACAAGTGCTTCGTATCGCCAGTCTTATGAGGCACTTACCGGGGACAATCAGTTTTACAATTTCGCACGCGATCTGCGGATTACGATTCTGTATCTGCCCAATTGTCCGTATTCCAAAAGTATGCTGCCCAAGTTCCAGCGGATCGCTGGCAACGCAGGCGTTAAAGTCATGCTGGTCGATGTGACAAAGTATTCGGTCAGCCTTTATCCGTATTATGACAGCGTCAATATCGGCGCAGTATCGCCGGTGGTCATGTACCTGGACCAGAGCCAGAGTGTGCAGGCGACCGGACGCGCGATGCCGATGGGCCAGTCGCGTGTACATACCACCGCAGATTTTGTCGAGATCCTCAAAAAAGCGGGTTATTCCAATGTCGCCGACCTTCCGAACGGCAGCGAGCCTGCCTATTCGCAGGAGGAAGAATTTGAACGGCGGGCACTGATGGAGACCAACCGCCAGCGGTTGGCACATGGCCTTCTGCCGCTGGCGACTACCGAGAAGCTGGAAGCGGCGGCTGATGTCCGCGTCCGGGAAATCGTCAACCAAATGTCGCATACACGGCCCAATAATGAGTATTTCTCTACGGCGATCGACAAGGAGATTCCCTATGCTTCTTCCCAGTATGTCCTCGCTGAAAACCTGGCCGGCGGTGCAATTGCCAACTTCCCGGAAAGAACGGTTACTGCCTGGATGGGCAGCAGCGGCCACCGTGCCAATATCCTGCGGGAAGCGGCAACCCATCTGTCGGTCAGCTACTATAACAACAAGGGCGGCAGTGGTTACGCGGATTACTGGGTGCAGCTCTTTTTAGGCAGCGCAAATGCGGATAACCTGCGTTTGAGCCAGCCTTCCATCTCGGTCATCAAGGGTGTGCCGATCAGCGATATGGACATCGACCTCGTCTTTGACAGCAACCTGAACGGGACGCAGGTTGTCAGCCGCATCCCGCTGATCGACGAGATGTGCACCGGCTACGACAACACCAAAGCCGGGCTTCAGCCGGTGACCGTCCATTATCGCGGCCAGACGGTGACGCTGGAAGTCCAGATCGGCGATATTGACCCGGTCCAGCTCACCTCCGAGATGGTTTCCTTTTCGGAGAACGTCGACAACCTGGTCTATGATGGGCTGGCAAAGACGCCTCAAGTTTCCGTTTCCAGCCCGACCGGTGCCTATACCCTGATCGAAGGGTATTCCTATCAGGTTTCCTATTCGGATAACATCAACGCCGGCCAGGCATCTGTAACGATTACCGGCAAGGGCAACTATACCGGCTCGGTCACCAAAACCTTTACGATCAAACCACGGTCAATCAGCGGTATGAACGCTACTGGCCTTGCGTCCAGCTATGAATATACCGGGGAGCAGGTCCTTCCTGCTGTCCAGCTGCTCAACGGCACCCAGAAGCTGTATGAGGGAACCGACTTTACCGTCAGTTATGGCGAGAATATCGGGACCCCGATCATCAATTCTTCTGGTGTGGTCACCGGGATTGATGGTAAAGGAACCGTCACACTCACCGGTACCGGCAACTACACCGGAACCCTGACGAAAGAGTTTGACTTTACAGTCCCGGACCTGTATAATTTTGCAAGCCGGTTTGATTATATCATCTACTTTGACAGCAATCATTCCTCCCTTTTTGACCGTCTGAATTCGTTCTATCAGGAATATCTGACGGCTGTCGAAAATGGGGATAATACGGCGGCTTCCATCGCCGAATTGAAGGTGGAGGCAACCCAAGACTCTTATACCTATATCAATGGGAAGCTGGAAGAAGCAGGTTATACCATTAAAGACGTCCTGGCCTATCCCAACTATCCCGGTCAGCAGCTGCTTCATGAAAAACTGAATGATTACTACCGCTTTTACGCGATGGTCGATGGAAAAATTACAATGGAGGATGCACAGAAAGCGGATATCCAGCCGGCTGAGGTATCCAGTGACGTCCCTGTTTCCAACGTAACGGTCGAGGGCCTCGTTCCGAATGCGTCATCACAGTCAACGAAAGTTGCGCTCGCGGTGGACAATGCTTCCGATGCCGCACAGCTGCAGATTGATGCTACCCAGTATGACACGGTGTCTGCCGTCGCGCTGGATATCCAGATGCTGGTCGACGGCCAGGCCAAACAGCCCCAGACACCCGTCACCATTACAATGGATATCCCGGATGGGCTCAACCCTTCGGATAACCTGGTTGTCCTGCACTATCACGACGGTACCGGCACCCCTGAACAAC
>DCTE01000050.1:0-6314 GCA_002329405.1 Ruminococcaceae bacterium UBA1448
TCGATCTTCCGTCTGAAACGACTGTCACAATAGATTCGTCAGAGAGTACCGAACTTCCTGTCCTCAGCCTTGCAGATTGGGACTGGGGCGGTATGGGATTTGAAGGATACATGGCCTATGATATCAGCGGGCTGGTGAGTGCCAATCCCTGGGACGCTTCAATCCCGTTGGACAGATTGCCTGTCTATCAAAACAAACTGACAGTCAATGAAGACTATCTGGTCCGGGGCGGTGATTTTGACCGGATGGAAGAGGTTTTAAAGGATATCGCCGGACGGCTGGGGTTGGACAGCGAAAACCTGACCATTACCGACGACGCGCCAACCGAGGAAGAACGTCAGAAGTCGATGGAAAAATTCAAACTGACTGGGGGAGAACCGCCCGAAGGGTATTATGATCCGACCCGGCTGATGACCCATGCAGACGGGCTGGAATTAGAAGTGGATTTGAGCCTGACGGCAAAAATTACGTTTGAACCGGCGGTCATCCTGCCGGAGGGGTATAATTTTACCCATTTTGCCAGTTATACCGATTGCCAGAAAACAGCCGGCTGGCTGCTGGAAGAGTACGCCGGTCTGATGGATATGGAGCAGCCCACGACGGCGATTGACGGCGGCGACTATAACATCTACCGTCAGCAAAAGTATCAGATCGCGTTTTATGACGCATCCGGCAGCTATCTTGACCAGCTGCTCAATTATAATTTTAACCAGACTGTTTTTTATTGCGGAGATGATGGGATGCTGTCGATGGCGCGTGTTTTTCAGCCTGACCTCTCCCAGAAGGTCGGTGACTATCCGATTTTGACCGTCGATGAGGCGGCGGAGCAGCTGGCGGAAGGCAATTGTATTTCCAGCGTACCCAGCGACGCGATCCCGTCGGACACCCCGGCAAAAGTTGAACTGGTTTATCGAACCGGGGAGCGGGAAGGGTATTTTCTGCCCTATTACCGGTTTTATGTTGAACTGCCGTCGATGGAAGAAGAGGATGGGTTGAAAACTTACGGCGCGTTTTATGTTCCGGCAGTCCGGCNNCTCGAAGGGGTGCCGGTGTGGGACGGGAGCTTTAATTGAGCAATTTTAGTTGAAAGTTTTATTCAAACGATAACCCCGGCAGCAATTTCACAGCTGCCGGGGTTGCTTGCGTTATGTATCCTGTTTTCCGTAATAAAGGATATTTTCTTCGCTGTCATATACCGCGACGGTAAAGTTGAAGGAATACCGCTCCAGAATATCCTGTTCGGTATCGTCCTGCCGGTCGATCAGCCGGTAGTATCCTTGTGCAACTTCCGGGAAAAGCGGGTTGCCGCTGCCGTCGTTCAGGTAGGGACCGATCTGGTAAGAATCGTCCGACAGCCCATAGATTAATGCGGTCGTGGTTTCGTCCATTGGAAGGGGGTTCCAGTCGGAGCTTTTTTGTATCTGCTGCAAAACACTGTCGTCCTCAAAGGTCAGCAGGTCAAATGTTGTGCCGTCCCCATGAAAACCATGGTCTTCGACCATTGAAGTGACTGTGCTGCCGGACAGGTCAAGCCCCAGTTCACTGCCGATTTGACCGGCCGGATCGCCCGATTGGCAGGCCGCCAGAATCATAGACATCGCGATTGCCGCCAGGGACAAAATGATTTTCCGCACAAGCAAAACTCCTTTCTCACTGAATAGTTTGTTTCCGTCGGAGGACAAAAATCTGTACCGGGCTGCCGAATTCCTCAGAAAGCGGGCCTTCGATAAATCCCAGTTTTTTATAAAACGGTCTTGCGGCAACCCCTTTCGGGTCGCCTTCCCGGTAGGTGGAGACGGTCACATCCCGCCCGGACGGCAGCTGTTCCAACATCAGCCAGACCATTTCCCGGGCAATATGCTGCCGCCGGCATTCGGGGTCGACCGCCAGAAAACAGAGCTGGCTCCTTCTTTTGGAAAAGAGGAGAATCCCTCTGATCTGCCCGTCCGCTTCTCCACAGACGGCCCCGCCTTTCTGAATAAAGGAGAGAACGGTTTTTTGATGTTCAGTCAGTGCTTGCTCGGTTTCCAGCCCGGGGAAGTTGTCTTTTACCTTACGGACCAGCTGCATCCATTGTTCGATATCAGCTGGATTTGCAAATCGAATGGTCATATCCATCACCTGCTTTTACAGATTGGTCAGAATCAAAGCCGCGCCGGAGACGATCAGCATGACGATCACCAGCTTGCGGACGATTTTTTCATCGAGAAATTTTCCGCTCAGCATCCCGCTTCCCAGCCCGATCAGCATAAAGGGGAGGAGGATGACAGCCTGCCTGAGCACGTCAAAGGTTAATAGCCCCCAGACAGTATACAGCACAACCCGCAGCGTGTTTTCGATCACGAAGACGGCGCAGATATTGGCCTTGAAGGAATGGCTGTCGTTGGTGACCTTCCCAAGGTATGCTCCCAGCAGTGCACCAACCCCATACAGCCCGCAGAGGATTCCCGACAAAATGCCAATCAAAATCAGCAGGAATTTTGATTGCTTGAACCGGCTCCCGTTTGCGTCGCTCCAGAGCATTTCTGCTCCGATCAGCACGATGATGGCACCGAACAGGACTTTGATGCTGCTGACATTGGCACTTTTGAGAAAGAGGACGCCGGGAATGGTTCCGACTACCACCAGCAGTGCCAGCGGAAGACAGATTTCCCAGCGGATGGATTTTCGTTCCTTCCAGGCGAGGATAAAGTTGGTCGGGTACCCGAGCAGCAGCTCAACCGGGGAGATGCTGGAATTGCTGACGCCAAAGCTGAGGATGCTGGTGAACACCAGCGTGTTTGCAAAGCCGCATAACCCTTTGACAAAAAATGCGGCAAGAGTGGCGATTATCCAATAGATCATTTTATAAAATTCCTTTATCCGTGGTCAATTTTTTGGCATCCGGGCGACCGGCAGATTCCAGCGGTACTTGGTTGCCAGCATCCGCACGATGATGACGACCGCAGCCCCCACCACCAGTGCGAGAGAATCAGGCATCAGCATCCGTCCATAGATATAGGCCATTGCACCGAGGATAGAGGCGCAGGCATAGATATGTTTTTTAAGGATATACGGGGTAATTCCAGCCATCATATCACGCAGCAGGCCGCCGCCGACACCGGTGACGACCCCAAGGAAAATTGCAAGAAAGCGGTAGTTTTCATATCCTGCCGCAACTGCCTTTTGTGCGCCCAGCACGGTGAATGCGCCGAGACCGATCGCGTCCAGAATATTCATCAGCCGCTCATAGCCTTCCAAAAACCGCATATCCAGAAAATAAGGGTTCAGATAGCAGATCAAAAAGATAATACCGACCGTTACCGCCGCCAGCATAAAATAGACCGGGTTCTGAAAAGAGCCGGGGGGCGTAATCTGTAGAATGATATCCCGGATAATACCGCCGCCGACAGCAGTCGTCGCGCCCAGCACAAGGACGCCGAACAGGTCCAGCCGTTTACGGATTGCGACCATCGCGCCGGAAGAGGCAAAAGCGATGGTACCGATCACTTCGATCAGAAACTGCATGCTCATTTGTTTTCCCTCCGCATCCTGATTGCGTCCAGCACCAGCTGCAAAGCAGCATCAGAGACAAGGAAACGAATCTGCTGCCGTAAATCTTCCTTTTGTTCAGTATCTTTCCCGCCCAACTCCTTGCGCAGCGTGACCTGATGCCAGCCGCAGCAGAGGGAGATATACACTTCGCCGACCGGTTTGCCTTCTGAACGTTCGGGGCCTGCGTTACCAGTGACAGCGACCGCGATATCGGCACCGGAAAACTGCCGGACCCCGTCTGCCATTTCCTTAGCCGTCTCAGCCGACACGGCCGAAAAATCCCGCAGGGTTTCCGGCCTGACCCCGAGCATTTTGATCTTCATATCATTGGAATAGGTGACCATTCCGCAGTGAAAGACGGCGGAAGAGCCGGAAACGTCGGTAATTCGCGCGGCGATCAGCCCGCCGGTACAGCTTTCAGCGATTGCAAGGGTCAGTCCGGCTTCGGACAGGGCATGGACGACCTGTGTCTGCAACGATTTATCCATCATTTTATCATAAGATATCCAATCAAAGTTTTCCATTTGTAACCCACTCCTTATCCGGTCTATTATAGCATGAAGCAGGTGGAATGTAAACGTCGGAAAAACAATTTTTGCCGGGTGTTTTTGATTTTCAGCATTTGGCTGTTTTGTATGATTTTAACGGATTTTATCTTGCAAGAATCATGCTTTCGTGCTAAAATATCCTTGATTTGTAAGGCCCGTTTCAAAGTGACGGTGTCTGAAAATTGTATCGAATCGAGNNGTTATGAATCGGAAACACACGCTGGAACTGATCAGCCGGCTTTCGGACGCAAACGGCCCGTCCGGTTTTGAAGATGAGGTCATCGCCATTGCCCGCGCGGAGATGGAGGGGCTGACCGCCTGTTCGGAGGATTCTCTCCGCAACCTGTATCTTTCCCGTCGGGAAAACACCGGAGACCGGCCGGTCGTGATGCTGGATGCCCATTCGGACGAGGTCGGCTTTATGATCCGTTCGATTCTTGGGGACGGGACGATGCGGTTTTTACCCTTGGGCGGCTGGGTCAACTATACGGTACCCGCTTCCCGGGTACGGGTGCGGACGGTGGAAGGGAACTGGATCACCGGTGTTGTCGCGACCCGGCCGGTGCATTTTCTGCCGGCGTCCGAGCGGGGAAAGGTGCCGGATATTTCCGAGATGGTCATTGATGTCGGTGCCGCGAGCTATGAAGAAGCGGTTGCACTGGGGATGGAGACCGGCGCGCCGGTCGTTCCCGACGTCGATTTTGAGTATAATGAAAAGAACGGCGTGATGTTGGGCAAGGCATTTGACTGCCGGGCAGGCTGTGGGGTGCTGTGCGATACCCTGCGGGAGCTGGACGGGGAAGAGCTGGCGGTCGATGTGACCGGTGTATTGTCCTCACAGGAGGAGGTCGGCGACCGCGGGGTGCAGGTTGCGGCCCGGACGGTTCATCCCGACCTTGCGATTGTCTTTGAAGGCGCGCCGGCNNCCTTTCCCCCGCCGCTTGAGATTCAGACCGGACTGGGACGAGGCGTTATGCTGCGTCACTATGACCTCGGGATGATTACTAACCCGCGGCTGATGCGGTACACCCTCGATCTTGCCAAAGAATACGGGATTCCAACCCAGCAGGCAGTCAGAACGGGCGGACGCACCAACGGTGCCCAGATCAACTTGACTGGGCAGGGCGTCCCGACGATTGTCCTGAGCGTGCCGGTGCGGTATGCCCATACCCACCATGGATTTGCGTCGATCTGCGATTATGAAAACGCGGTCAAACTGGCGGCACAACTGGTGCGTTCGCTGGACGAAGAGGTTATTAGTACATTTTGATTCTGCAATAAGATATCCACAGAATGGAAAGGAAGGTTATTATGAAATTCAGCGATGGAATGTGGCAGGTCAGACAAGGGTTTACCCTTCAAGCCCCCGCATGCAGCTATGCTGGCCGAACAGATGCCCGGTCTATTACCTTATATGGTCCTTACCACCCGGTTGCCAACCGGGGGATGACCCTCAACTGCGGCCAGATGACGGTTACCCTGTCCGCGCCAGCCGAAGGGGTCATATCGGTGCGGATGGAAAACTTTGCAGGCGCGTATAACCCAGGGCCAGACTTTGCGCTGAACACAACCGAATGCGGTACCGTCGAAACGGACGGCAGCCGGGTAATTTTGCGCAGTGGGAAGCTGACTGCTGAAACGACCTTGCAGGGAGAGTGGGGCATCCGCTTTTACTGGGACGGACGTCTGCTGACCGAAACAGGATTCCGCGGGATGGCGCACCTGTACGGTCCGGATGGTTCCACCTATATGCGGGAACAGCTGTCGCTGGATGTAGCCGAGCAGATTGTCGGACTGGGAGAACGTTTCGGCCCCTTTGTCAAAAATGGCCAGTCGGTTGACCTGACCAATGCCGACGGCGGCACCAACTCGGAGCAGGCGTACAAAAACATCCCGTTTTACCTGTCGACCAAAGGGTATGGACTGTTTGTCAACACGCCAGCTGAAGTCTCCTATGAGATTGGCTCCGAAATCGTCAACCGGGTGCAGTTTTCTGTCCCAGGTGAGTCGATGGAGTACATGGTCATCGGCGGCGACAGCTATAAAGATGTTATCACCAGCTACACCGGTTTAACTGGACGGCCGCCGATGCTGCCTGCATGGACTTTTGGTCTGTGGCTGTCCACCTCGTTTACGACCAACTATGATGAAGAGACTGTCCTGTCGTTTATTGACGGGATGCTGGAACGGAAAATCCCGCTGACAGTCTTCCATTTTGACTGCTTCTGGATG
>DCTE01000050.1:6334-11315 GCA_002329405.1 Ruminococcaceae bacterium UBA1448
TCTGGAACGAGGACACCTTCAAAGACCCGGAAGGAATGCTCAAAAAAATTCACGACCGCGGCATCAAAGTCTGCTGTTGGATCAATCCTTATATTGCACAGAAGTCCCGCCTGTTTAAGGAAGGCCTTGAGAACGGATATTTTGTCAAAACAGGGGACGGCAGCGTCTGGCAGTGGGATATGTGGCAGGCGGGTATGGCACTGGTCGACTTTACCAACCCGGAAGCGGTCAAATGGTACCAGGGTTACCTGCGCCAGCTGTGCGAGATGGGGGTTGACGCCTTCAAGACCGACTTTGGCGAGCGTATTCCGGTACAGGACCCCTATTATGGCCCCAAGGCCGCAAAATACGGGATTGTCTATCATGATGGTTCCGACCCTGACCGGATGCACAACTATTATACCTATCTGTACAACAAGGCTGTTTATGATCTGCTGGAAGAGGTATATGGCAAAGAAAAAGCCTGCCTGTTTGCGCGCAGTGCGACGGCCGGCGGCCAGCAGTTCCCGGTTCATTGGGGCGGGGACAATCTGCCGACTTATCCTTCGATGGCCCAGTCATTGCGGGGCGGGATGTCGCTTAGCCTGTGCGGTTTTGGTTACTGGAGCCATGATATCGGCGGTTTTGAGGGTCAGTCGGATTACGATATCTTCAAACGTTGGACCCAGTTTGGGCTGCTCTCTTCCCACAGCCGCTATCACGGCAGCAATGCTTACAAGGTGCCGTGGATGTACGGCGAAGAGGCCGTCGAGGTCACNNGGCGCACGAAAAAGGTATCCCGATGATGCGTCCAATGCTGCTGGAGTTCCCGGACGACCGGACAGCGCCCTTTGCCGACACCCAGTATATGCTGGGCGACAGCATTCTGGTTGCGCCAGTCATGAACTCGAACAGTGTTGGTGAATATTACCTGCCGGAAGGCCTCTGGACTGACTGGTTTACCGGTAAGACGGTACAGGGCGGCGGCTGGCATAAACAGCAGTATGATTATTTCACCCTGCCGCTGTTTGTCCGTCAGAACACGATTCTTGTATTGGGCAGCCACGATGACCGCCCGGACTATGATTATGAAGAAAACCCGGAGATTCGGATTTTTGGCATTCAGGATGGCGCGACTGCGTCTGCCGACGTGGTTTCCCAGACGGGTGGGCATAAGTTTACTGTGACTGCGGCCCGTTCCGGCAAGACCGTCACCGTCCATATCGAGGGTGAACACGGAAAAATCCGCATCGGCATTGCTGGCGGTATGCTGATGGAACCGTCCGGAAACGATTTTTCGATCAGCTCCAATCTGCTGAAATAAGGCATCACCGCCGGATATTTCCAGTTTACAGGAGGGGATAAAATGGTAAAGATCAGAAAAATGTTGATAGACGATTATGAAGAGGTATGCAGCCTTTGGCGAAATACGCCTGGTATGGGGTTGAATACGTTGGATGACAGTCGGGAAGGCATTCAGAAATTTCTGAACCGTAATCCGAATACCTGTTTTGTAGGGGAAGACGCCAGTCGGATTATAGGTGCCATTATGTCCGGTCAGGATGGCCGGCGGGGATATATTTATCACACAGCGGTTTTGACCGACTTTCGTCGGCACGGAATCGGGTCACAACTGGTCGAAGCCGCCCTTTGTGCGTTGGAGAAGGAAGGTATTTATAAGGTTGCGCTGGTTGTTTTCAAGCGGAACGAAATGGGGAATGCCTTTTGGGAAAAGATGGGCTTTACTACGCGGGAAGATCTGGAATACCGCAATAAAAGTCTGGTAGAATTTACCCGTATCGATACCTGATATTTTCAGACGAGTAAAAAGGATACAGGTTGCTTGAATCAGTTGAGCAGCCTGTATTTTTTATGCAATATTCATAAAATCCTATTGCACCATGTCAATCAGTTTGCTATAATAAAAACATACAGAATCGGAAAGGCTGCCGGGCTGAAGGCCTGTGCAGAATAGTAATTTTTGTCAGCTAAGGAGACAGATCATGGAAAAAAAGTATATGATTGCGCTCGACCAGGGGACAACCAGTTCCCGTGCGGTAATTTTCAATCACAGTCAGGAAATCGTCCGGATTGCCCAGCGGGAATATACCCAGTATTATCCGCATGAAGGCTGGGTGGAGCATGACCCGATGGAGATTTACGCGACCCAGTATGGCGTATTGATCGACGCGATGCTGCTGGCAGGGATTGAAGCGGAGGAGATCGCCGCTATCGGGATCACCAATCAGCGGGAGACGACGATTGTCTGGGAAAAGAGCACTGGCCGCCCGATCTATAATGCAATTGTTTGGCAGTGCCGCCGGACCGCACCATTGTGTGAACAGCTGGAAAAAGAGGGCTGGGGGGAGTATATCCGCCAGTCGACAGGTTTGCTGATTGACGCCTATTTCTCTGCGACCAAGGTTGCCTGGATTCTCGACCAGGTCCCCGGTTCGCGGGAGCGGGCGGAAAAAGGGGAGCTTTGCTTCGGGACGGTAGACACCTGGCTGATGTGGAAGCTGTCGGGCGGGGAGATCTTCGCGACCGATTACACCAACGCTTCCCGGACGATGATGTTTAATATTCATACCCGCAGCTGGGATCAAAAGATTCTCGACCGGCTGGGGATACCGGCGGCGATGCTGCCGGAGGTTCTGCCTTCGTCGGGAATGTTCGGGCATGCCCATATCAACGGGGTATCCATTCCGATCACCGGCGTTGCAGGTGACCAGCAGGCGGCGCTGTTTGGTCAGTGCTGCTGGGAGAAAGGACAGGTCAAAAATACATATGGAACCGGGTGCTTTTTGCTGATGAACACCGGTTCCGAGCCGGTCGAAAGCAAAAACGGGCTGGTCACAACAATTGCCGCTTCGGATGGCACAGAACCGCGTTACGCATTGGAAGGCAGCGTTTTTACCGGCGGCGCGGTTGTTCAGTGGCTTCGGGATGAGATGCGGTTTATCGGGGAATCGGCCGATTCCGAGTATTACGCCCGCAAGGTACCGGATACCGGCGGGGTGTATATGGTGCCTGCATTCACCGGACTGGGGGCACCCCATTGGGACATGTACGCAAGGGGAATCCTGATCGGCATTACCCGCGGGACCAAACGTACCCATATTATTCGTGCGGCACTTGAGTCGATCGCTTATCAGTCAGCCGATCTGCTGGAAGCGATTGTTGCCGATACCGGCGCGCCGATTGAATCTCTGTCGGTGGATGGTGGTGCATCGGCCAACGCATTTCTGATGCAGTTTCAGGCAGATATTCTGGGGGTAGAGGTCTGCCGCCCGGAGGTATATGAGTCGACAGCACTGGGAGCAGCTTATCTGGCCGGGCTGGCGGTCGGATTCTGGCAGAAGGAAGAGCTGCTGGCGGCGCGGAAGATTGCCGACCGGTATCTGCCGCAGATGGATGAACCTACCCGCGCCAAACGCCGCCGCGGATGGAAAAAGGCGGTATCCCGTGCACTCGACTGGGCGAGAGAGGACGCGGAAGAGCTTTAAGCAGAATCTATTCTTCAGAGAACAAAAGCAGTTGACGGAGGAATATGATGGATAAAATAGAAGTTGTCAGAGATTATTTTGTCAGCTGGCTGCAACAAGATCGGACCCGGTTTACAGAATTTTTTACAGATGATGTCGTGTACTGCGAATGTTATGGGCCGGAATACCATGGACTTGGGCAGGTGGAGCGGTGGTTTGATGACTGGAACCGCCGAGGCCGTGTGTTAGTCTGGGATATCCGGGAGATCTTTGAGGATGGAGACGATCTGATTACGGAATGGTATTTTCAGTGTGTCTTTGACGGTGTGACAGATNNTCATTTCGATCAGAGAGTATCAGTCAAAATCCGAGCACATTTATCCATATGGTGAATAATTGACAGCAAAAAGCACTCCCTGCCGTGGAGTTCCCAAATAGGGATACGGCAGAGAGTGCTTTTGTTTTGGAACAGTCTTGAATCAAACCTGACGTTTGCTTGCAGCGTAAGCATCAGAACGGGTAATCCAGTCGAGGAATTTTTCGACCTCCAGATTCCAGAACCGCCATTCGTGGGTATACCCAGGGACGAAATCCGTTTCGACTTCCAGCCCCAACGCTTTCAGCTGTTTGACAAACTCTTTGTTTGCCTCAAACAGAAAGTCATTTTCGCCGCAGGCAACGTAGATTTTCGGCAGCTTTTTCCCGTCAGCGACACATTTTTTCACCAGCGACAGCGGGTCATATTCTTCTGTAATCGGGTGTTTTTCTGCTTCGCCGTCACCAGCCAGCGAATAGGGGTTGAGCTGGACGGCAGCCGAGAAAGCCCCCAGCGCGGCAAACCGTTCAGGGTGGGAGAAGGCGTGCACCAGCGTGCCGAAACCGCCCATCGACAGGCCGGCAATATAAGTATCCTCCGGCCGGTCGGAGACAGGGAACATCCCCTTGACGAAATCGGGGAGCTCTTCCGAAACAAAGTCAAAGAACTTGTCGCCATAGACATTGACATAGGACTTGTTCTCTGCCGACAGCATAACGACGGCGATGTTGCGTTCCTCGGCGAACAGTTCGACATTGGTATAGCCGGTCCACTGGGCATGATTGTTGCCCATTCCGTGCAGCAGGTAGAGCACCGGGAATTTGTCTGTTTTCTGATGATGGGGCTTTTCGCCTTTGGGCAGGGTCATACCCATGGATTCCGGGATGGTGACCGACGGGATGATGACGGTGATATCGACCGTCCGGCGGAGGGTGTAGGAGATGAAGTTGCAGGTAAACTTGGCCATAATGAATCGTCCTTTCGTGTATCTGCGCCCGGTCTGAAATAACGTTACAGAATATAGTGATAAAACCAAGCAACAAAAAATCTCTTTTTTATTGTAGCAGATTTACGGTGGATTTTCTACCACAAAAGTGACTTTTTCTCAAAAAAATATACAAAGTTGAATATATTTTTGCTAAAATGTCAAATACCTGTCTAAAGAAAGACCCGACCCTTTTAAGCAGTTTGCTTCAAAAGG
>DCTE01000050.1:11360-11580 GCA_002329405.1 Ruminococcaceae bacterium UBA1448
GGCAGGGGATTATCTGCTTCAATGACGATATCAGTCGGGACCATATGGGAGACTGCGCCGGCCTCAAGTGCCGCCTGATAGACAGCATCGGTATCTTCAGCCGCGACCGCGATATGCAGCCATTTGCCCTGATCATCAATCTCGGAATTGCCGCCCGAGAAGATTTCCAGCAGGCTGCCGTCCCCCATGTCCAGCATGGCGGCGGGTTTCTCGTCTCCCC
>DCTE01000153.1 GCA_002329405.1 Ruminococcaceae bacterium UBA1448
GGGCATTGTCAAATTCCAGGAAGACTACCGCAAAGTATTTGGCGAATAAGCATTTTCCGATTCTTTTATAAGGAGGTCAATCCAACATGAGCTGTACATATCCCGCAACTGCACCCCGTTGGGGCGTATTTGAGGTCACTTGCCCCGGCAAATCAGACGGCAATCCGTTTGTCGACTATACGATCACAGCCAGCTTTACCGGCAAAGAGGGGACTGTCACGGTTGACGGTTTCTATGACGGAAACGGCGTTTATAAAGCACGCTTTATGCCGTCATATGAGGGCAGCTACACCTTTACCGTTTCCGGCAGTTTCTCGGATGAAACATTTACCGGTTCGTTTACTGCAACTGCTCCTGAAAAGGACAACCATGGCCCTGTCCGTGTCAACGGCTGCCACTTTGCCTATGAGGACGGCACCCCGTATTTTTCGGTCGGTACGACGGCTTATGTCTGGCCGCTGCAGGGGGAAGAACTGGTCAACAAGACGCTGGAAGAGCTGTCCAAGGGGTATTTTAACAAGATCCGTTTCTGCGTGTTCCCCAAGCACTATATCTACAACCTGCATGAGCCGACCTCCTATCCGTATGAGGGAACACCCTGTCCGTCACCTGTCAATATCTCTTATAACAACCCTGCGGCACTGTTCGGTGTACATGAAGGCAACAACTGGGACTTTTACCGCTTTAATCCCGCTCATTTTGCACAGATTGAAAAGTGCATCAAGGCAGTCGGCGACCTTGGCGTAGAAGCTGACCTGATTATGATGCATCCGTACGACCGCTGGGGATTTTCCCATATGGCGCCCGATCAGGATGATCTCTACTGGAAATACTGTGTTGCCCGCTTCGCGGCTTATCACAATGTCTGGTGGAGCCTTGCAAACGAATACGACCTGCTGCGCGACAAGAAAATCTCCGACTGGGAACGGTATGCTTCGATTTTGCTGGAAAAGGACCCGTACCGCCATCTGCGCGGCATCCATCATTGCATGACTCCTTATGATCATAACCGTCCCTGGATTACCCATGTTTCCTATCAGCGGATTGATCTGTACAAATGCGCAGAAGAGGTCGACCAGTACCGCCAGAAATGGCAAAAGCCGGTTGTTCTGGATGAGATTGCTTATGAGGGCAACATCGAAAGCGGATGGGGCAATATTTCCGGTGAAGAGATGGTGCGCCGTTTCTGGGAATGCTCACTGCGCGGCGGTTATGCTGGACATGGCGAGACCTATGATGTGCCGGAAGCAGACGGAAAACTCTGGTGGAGCCATGGCGGACCTCTGCGTGGAGAGAGCCCGGCCCGTATCCGTTTCCTGCACCAGATTCTCTGCGAAACACCCGGTGCCGGCCTGAAATTCCAGCCCCTTTCCTGGGATGATACTTGCGGTGTACCGGAAGAAACCAGAGGTCCGGCACGGTATATGCTGGACTACTATGGTTTTGGCCGCCCCAATAAACGCACCTTTAATCTGCCAGCTGGAATCAAGTATAAGGTTCAGGTCATTGACACCTGGGATATGACCATCATCGACGCCGGTGTACATGAAGGCTTCTTCACCATCCCGATGCCTTCCAAACAATGGATGGCGATTCGGTTGATTGCGGTTGACGAATGAGCGTGAATAGAAAATCTGTTTACTAATCAAAAAACTGTCCCCTGCATCATGCGGGGGGCAGTTTTTTGCAGTGGAGATTTACAAAATCAGGCAGAGCAGGCCGTTGCAGCCATCGTTGATAATCCGCTCAATTGTCTCAGCCAGCTTCATCCGGGCATCCTGCGGCATCCGCGCCAGTTTGCCGCGCAGCCCCTCGTTGACCAGGGCATGGAGGGATTTTCCAAAGATATTCGATTCCCAAATTTGCGACGGGTTTTCCTCGAATTCTTTGAGCAGCCCCATCACCAGTTCCTCCGACTGCCGTTCCGAACCGACGATTGGGCTGACTTCGGTCTGGATGACGGCTTTCATCATGTGGATAGATGGAGCACTTGCACGCAGCCGGACACCATATTTGCCGCCCTGTTTGACAATCTCGGGTTCTTCCAGCCGGAGTTCGCTCATCTCTGGCATGACGATACCATAACCGGTCGCCTCGACCTCATCAAGCGCACATTTCAGCCGCTGATACTCCCGCTGACACTTGGCGAGTTCGATCAGTTTGGGCATCAGCTCCGATTCATCCGACAACTGGATACCGGTTGTTTCACTGATGATTCGGTAGAAAAGCTCTGGCCGAAGGGTAACGCGGATACGTGCCGAACCGCTGCCGAGGTCGATCTGGTCGATATCTGCCCGGTCGATCTCTTCACATTCCATCAGCTGACGGGTCATCTGGTGGACATCCCGCAGTTTGTGGATTTGTGCGGCAGCTTCGCGGACAGTTGCAAAGACATTCTCCCGCAGCCAGTGGTCGGTGGGAAGCGACAAAATCCAGCGGGGCAGGAAGATCTCCGCTTCCTTGAGCGGGAACTCATACAAAATCTGCTGCATCACATCGGTGATTTCCTTTTCACCCATTGACATACAGCTGACAGCCTGCACCGGGCAGCCATAATTTTTTTCCATTTCACTGCGCAGCTTCTGCACAGCGGGGGAGGTGGGTTCTCTTGCGTTGAGCAGGATGACAAACGGTTTTTCCAGTTCCTTCATCTCCCGCACGACCCGGCTTTCTGCTTCGGCGTATTCTTCCCGTGGGATATCACTGATCGAGCCGTCGGTTGTGATGATCAGCCCGATGGTCGAATGTTCGGTGATGACCTTGCCTGTACCGATTTCTGCGGCCATATTGAACGGAATTTCTTCGTCGAACCAGGGCGTCCGCACCATCCGCGGCTGTTCGTTTTCAAAATACCCGAGCGAGCTGGGGACGATATAACCGACACAGTCGATCAATCGTACCCGCATGACTGCATTTTCACCCAGTGGTACCTCTGCGGCAGTCTCGGGTACAAATTTTGGTTCGGTGGTCATGA
>DCTE01000109.1:0-28186 GCA_002329405.1 Ruminococcaceae bacterium UBA1448
GGCCCATATACTGAACTAACCAGAAGCGGTGGATTGATCCGCTGGGGGAAGGAGAGGGGCAGGCCATGGCAGATGAGAAGGTTTTCCGGATTTTCGCAGGAAAGATAAAAGAGATTCTGAGGGAGACCCGCCTGGATACAGATAAGCTGCAGGAAGTTAGGATGCGGGCTGGCAGTCCTCTTTTTTTAAAGTATCAGGGACGTGAATGGGCGGTCGGTGAAAACGGAGAATTGTCAGCTGACTGGAAAAAAGGATACCGGATAAAAAAGGAGGAGCTGAGGGAAACTCTGGAATATCTCTCAGGGTATTCCATGTATGCTTACGATGAAGACATGAAGCAGGGATACCTTACGCTCCCGGGGGGACACAGAGTGGGCCTTGCGGGGAAAATTGTCACGGAAGATGGTAAGGTGCAGTGTATACGGCATATTTCTTTTCTGAACGTCCGTTTTTCCCATGAGGTCAAAGGCTGCGGGGAGAGAGTTCTCNNACCTTGATTATTTCTCCGCCGGGGGCTGGAAAAACCACACTGCTGAGAGATCTGATCCGACTGATCTCCGACGGAAGTCCGTGGCTGCCGGGACAAAATGTGGGAGTAGCAGATGAGCGGTCCGAGCTGGGAGGGGCTTACCTTGGGGTTCCCCAGAATGACCTGGGCATGAGGACTGATCTCTTGGATGGATGTCCAAAGGGGCTTGGGATGAGGATGCTTCTGCGTTCCATGGCTCCTCNNCCGAAGCAGATTTTGAAGCTCTGGAAAGCGTATTTTACTGCGGCTGTAAGCTGCTGGCCACTGTACATGGAAACAACCTGGAAGATGTGAAAAAAAAGCCGCTGATCAGCCGGCTGATACATGAACGTATGTTCGAGAGATATGTGATTCTGGGATGCGCAATAGGACCCGGCAAGGTTATGCAGATTCTGAATGAACAGGAAAGCCCGCTTTTCTGTGAAGAGGCATGACTCTTTTAGTTGTCCGGCTGGCTGGAGGCGCTTTGATCCTGACTGCCTGCACGTATGCCGGCATCATGGCGGAGGGACGGCTGAAAAGAAGATGGATGTTTTTTGAAGAACTCTGTGAGCTTTTTGGTTATCTGGAAAGAGAGACTGTATATCACAGGACCCCGCTGGATGAAGCCCTTTCGCTGGCTGCGGAAAGATGCAGAACAGAGTTGAAAAAGGTGCTTCTTGACGCGGCAGAAGGCGTTAAAAAAAAGACGGGAGGAGAATTCTCAGAAATATGGGAAAAAGCAGTCCGCCGGGAGCTGGACCGAGGAATTTTCGCAGAGGAAACGATTCAGGTGATTTTGCTTTCTTCAAAGGCTTTATGCAACCCGGACGTTGTGCTGCAAAAGGAACTTATTTCCCAGTATGCCAGGCGTTTTGCACAGATGGAGGCGGATGCGGAGGAAGATTACCGGAGTAAAGGAGGCTTATTCAGAAAGCTTGGAACTGCCGCCGGGATTTTTTTGATTCTGCTTCTTATGTAAATCACTGATGAATGTGAGGACGGGAAATGAGCGTAAACCTGATATTCAAAATCGCGGCAGTCGGGATTCTGATTTCGATACTGACTCAGATTCTTAAGCAAAGCGGGAGAGAAGAACATGCATTCATAACAGGAATAGCAGGTCTGATTCTAGTGCTGTTCTGGCTGGTTCCATACATCAGTCAGCTTTTTGAAACTGTGAAATCCCTGTTTGCTCTGTGAGGTCTTATCATGGACATGATCAAAATCGCCTGCCTGGGGCTTTCGGGCGTTATGATGGGACTTTTGCTACGCCAGGTAAAATCTCCCTTAACAGAGGTAGTCAGTCTGTGTACCTGTCTTCTGATTATTTTTTACAGCGTGACAAGGCTGGAGTTTGTTCTGGATTTGATTGAGACGGCAGGAGATTACCTGTCCCTGGAAGAAAGCTATTTCAGAATTTTAATGAAGATTGTGGGCATTACGTATATAGCCGATTTTTCCGCCGCCCTCTGCCGGGATGCCGGATATTCAGCCGTAGCATCCCAGATTGAGATTTTCGGGAAGATTTCCATACTGGCTGTCAGTTCGCCTATTCTTATGGCTCTTCTTGAAACCGTATTTTCTTTTCTGGAAGGATGAGAGCTATGAAAAAGATCTTCTTCTTCCTGCTTTTCCTTTTTTTCCTGCCGGGCCTTAACAAAACGGCGCATGCTTCCGAAGAGCCTTTGACAGATTCCGCCCAGGAGTCCTTGCTGGATTCCATCGATCTCCAGGAAATCGAAGATACGCTGCGGGAATTATCCGCAGTGGAATCTTTTTCTTTCCGGGACGCTGTTGCCAGCTTCCTAAAGGGGGAGACTCCTTTTACCCTTGAAGAGATCGGCCTCCTCTGCCGGAAACTGCTTTTTTCGGAGCTGTCCCGGCAGAAGCAGCTTGCCTTTCAGGTCATTCTTCTGGTGATCGCCTCAGCTGTTTTTTCAAATTTTGTTAAGATCTTTGAAAACAGTCAGATCGCGGATATCGGCTTTTATATGATTTATCTGCTGATCTCAACCCTGCTGCTTCAGGCTTTCGTATCAATGAATGAAATCGTAGGGGAGGCTTTTTCCGCACTCCTTTCGTTTATGAAGGTTCTGCTGCCCTCGTATCTGCTGACGATTGTTTTTTCTTCAGGTACCGTGGCGGCGCTGGGGTTTTATGAGGCCACTCTCTTTGGAATGTTCCTGCTGGAAACGGCTATGATGAAAATTATGATTCCCGCTGTAAATTATTATCTGGTTCTTTTGATTTTAAACCAGCTCTCCAAGGAGGACTATTTTTCAAAGCTGGCAGAGCTTCTGGAGCTTCTCATCAGCTGGGGAATCAAGACCGTTATGGGCGTGGTAATTGGCCTGCAGACGGTACAATGCCTGATTGCGCCGGCGGTGGATTCTATGCAAAATTCCGTGCTTCACCGTCTGGCCAAGTCCATTCCGGGAATCGGCAACGCTTTTGACGCAGTGTCAGAGACGGTCACAGGCTCCGCCGTCATTCTGAAGAATGCCGTGGGAGTAGCGGGAATGCTGGCAGTTCTCGCGATCTGCCTTCTGCCGGTTCTGAAGCTCCTGGTATCTGTACTGCTGTTTAGGTTCCTCTGCGCCGTGATACAGCCAGTCTGCGAAAAACGTATGGTGGAATGCATCGGGAGTATTTCCAGAGGCTCCTACCTTCTGATGAAGATTCTTCTTTCAGGGGTAGCTGTCTTCCTGATCTCTCTGGCCATGATTACCGCTGCGCTGAAAGGATAGGGGGGAGTGAAATGACCGAGTGGATTCAGTCTGTAATTGCCTGCGTCTGCATTGTGACAATGCTGCTGCACTTAATACCGGAAGGAAAATTTCTCAAATATGTAAAGTTCTATTCCGGGCTTCTTCTGCTGCTGGTAGCGATACGTCCCCTGCTGCAGTTTCTTGGAAAGGAGGATCAGCTTTCCAGACTCATTAAGCTGGAAGTGATAAAAGAAGATTACTATGATATGGAGACTTCTGTTGAAGGTATGGCAGAGCTGAAAAACGACGCCTTCGCCGCTGCCTACCGGCAGGAAATCCGCCGTCAGATAGAGGAAATTGCCGCTGCCTGGGGAGCAGAGGCAGATGAGATTCAGGTTCTGTTTGATCCGGAGCAGGAATATCAAATCCGGTCTGTTTCTTTTTCGCTGAAGGATGCGGAGACTTTGGCGGCTTCGGTTCCTGAGAGAATCCGGGAGGAGATTGCCGGATTATATATGCTGGAAAGAGATCATATCATTTTGAATGTGTAGAGGCGGGGTAAAATGAACCGATGGACGGATTGGGCGAAAAAATTAAAAAAAGAGCAGGTTTTAATTCTTCTGCTGGCAGGAGTTCTCCTGTTGGTTATCTCCATTCCCACGGAACAGGATGCAGGAGCAGGTGAAACCGAAAATACCATCCAGGAAACAGTACAGGAAAAAACAGACAGGGAAATCCTGGAAGAACGGCTGACGAAGGCCATTTCACAGGTAGAAGGAGTAGGTAAGACAGAAGTTATGATTACACTGAAATCCGATGGAAGAAGGATTGTTGAAAAGGATACGGAGCGCTCGGAAGGGAGGGATGAAAGCGGCCAGGAAGGAACCGCATCTGTGAATACCACCGCGGAAGAGCGGGAAAGCACGGTTTACGCAAGCGACGGGCAGGGCGGGGAGGTCCCTTATGTAACGGAGACGCTGGAGCCGGAAATAGCAGGGGTACTCATCGTGGCCCAGGGAGGAGGCGATATGGCGCTGGTCCAGGAGATTACAGAGGCCGTGATGGCATTATTTGGGGTAGAGGCGCATAAAATCAAAGTAATGAAGATGGAATGAGGAGGATAAGGTGAAACGCATCTTAAAGAAAAACCAGATCATCATTACTACACTGGCGATTATGGTCGCTGTGGCCGGGTATCTGAATTACTCCGGAAGGATTCTTGAAGATGAGGTAAGCTCAGACGAAAACACAGTGCTTTTATCAGAGGACGCCTCCGGAGAAGCTGTGGAGGATACGTACACGGATATCGTAAGCTTGGATGGAGACGGGACAGAGGAGGCGGCAAATGAGCCGGCAGACGATGCGCAGGTGGGAGAAGCTGTACTGGCAAGCGCCGGGGGAGACAGCGGCATTGTGGCGGCAGCCAAGCTGAATCGGGAGCAGGTAAGGGCCAAAAGCAAAGAAGAGCTTCTGGAGGTGGTAAACAACCAGAATCTTGGAGATGAAGAGAAGCAGGAGGCGGCTGCCATGATAACAAGTATGGCGCAGATCGCGGAACAGGAGGCGGCAGCAGAGCTGCTTCTTGAGACAAAGGGCTTTGAGGAGTGTATTGTCAGCATTACAGACGGAAAGGCCGATGTGGTGGTGAATGAGGCTCAGCTCAGCGATGCCCAGAGAGCGCAAATCGAAGATATCGTAAAGCGCAAGACCGATATTCCGGGAGAAAACATCGTAATTACCCCCGCGTCCCAGGAGGAGACAGAGACGGAAACAGAATTGCAGGCAGAATAGAGAAGAAGGCAGCTGTTGGAAAAAGACAGTTGCCTTCTTTTTTCGATTTCTATGTGGATTTTTTCAGAATATTATGCTAAAATAACAATATGACTATTTATATTTCAAAAGGAGGNNGGAAAGCAACTATGAAAAAGAAATGCTTGTCTTTACTGCTTACAGGCGCTATGGTACTTTCTGCGATTTCTTTCGGCATGGTGGCCTCAGCAGAGGAAGACACCATTAAGGTAGGTATGGTTACAGATGTCGGGGGTGTAAATGACGGATCCTTTAACCAGTCTTCATGGGAAGGTCTTCAGAGAGCCAGCGAAGAGCTGGGGATTGAGGTGGATTATCTGGAATCCTCTACAGACGCGGATTACGCGACGAACATTGAGACCTTCATCGATGGAGAGTATGATCTGATCATCTGTGTAGGATACATGCTGGCAGACGCAACGAGAGCTGCGGCAGAGGATTATCCGGAGCAGAAATTCGCAATCATTGACGATNNATCTTGAGAACGTTACCTGCCTGATGTTTGAGCAGGCCCAAGCTTCTTATCTGGTAGGATATGTTGCCGGCCTGACCACAGAGTCCAACACCGTCGGCTTTGTCCTGGGCATGTCTACAGACACTATGAATCAGTTTGGTTACGGATATCTGGCGGGCGTGCTGGACGCGAATCCGGAAGCTACGGTTCTTCAGCAGAACGCAAACTCCTTCAGTGATACGGCAACCGGAAAATCCATGGCTACCGCCGAGATCACAGGCGGAGCGGACGTTATCTTCCATGCCGCGGGTGCAACTGGTCTTGGCGTAATCGAGGCTTGTACAGAGAACGGCATCTGGGCCATCGGCGTTGACTCTGACCAGAGCTCCATCGCTCCTGAGACGATCCTGACCTCTGCTATGAAGCGCGTGGACAACGCATGCTACGATGTAGCGCAGCAGTGTCTGGAGGGCACGCTGGAGTCTGGCGTTATCACATATGACCTGGCGTCAGAGGGTGTTGACATTGCTCCCACCACGGACAACCTTTCCGACGATGTTCTGGAGGCAGTTAACGAAGTGAAGGAACAGATTATCAACGGCGATATCGTTGTCCCCTCTACACAGGAAGATTTCGAAGCTGCATACGGAGATATATATGAGCTTGACTGATGAACGGAAATGAAGCTGAAAAGGGCTGCGGCCTGGACGGCAGCGCAGTTCACAGATAAGCGGGAATGGGGGCGTTGACAACAATGCCCCATTCTGCTGTTAGGAGGAGAACACTTGGGCAGAGTTGGACATATGGATAAAGACAATGTCGTCATTGCCATGCGGGACATTGTAAAAAAATTTGGAGACTTTGTGGCAAATGACCATATCAACCTTACCGTGCATAAGGGAGAGGTTCATGCCATCCTGGGCGAAAACGGTGCGGGAAAAAGTACCTTAATGAATGTCCTTTACGGATTATACCGTCCCACATCCGGACAGATTGAGGTAAAAGGGAAGCCGGTAAGCATTAACAGTCCCGGCCATGCCATTGAACTTGGCATTGGTATGGTACACCAGCACTTTATGCTGGTACAGCCTTTTACAGTAACGGAAAACATTGTCCTTGGGATGGAACCGAAAAAAGGATTGACCGTGGACTTAAAAGAGGCCAGAAGAAAGGTGGTGGAGCTTTCAGAGCGATACCACATGAAAGTGGACCCGGACGCCAAGATTGAAGACATTTCCGTTGGAATGCAGCAGCGAGTGGAAATTCTGAAGGTTCTCTACCGGGGAGCGGATATTCTGATTCTGGATGAGCCTACGGCTTCTCTGACTCCGCAGGAGATCAGCGAACTCATTGATATCATCGGCCATCTGACGGCGGATGGGAAATCCATTATTCTGATTACCCATAAGCTGAAAGAGATTAAGGCGGCCGCGGATACGTGTACGATCATCCGTCAGGGAAAGTATATCAGTACAGTGGATGTTGAGAAGGTCAATGAAAATGAGCTGGCCTCCATGATGGTAGGCCGGGATGTTACTTTTAAAGTAGAAAAGAAGCCGATCACACCTGGCGAAGTAGTCCTGGAGGTAAAAGATCTGAAGGGAAAGGACTACCGAGGCGTTCAGATTCTGAAGGGTCTGAATCTGAAGGTACGTCAGGGAGAGATCGTCGGACTGGCCGGAGTCGATGGAAACGGACAGACCGAGTTTGTGGAGATTCTAACCGGACTTCGTAAGGCTGACTCCGGAGAGGTTCATCTTCATGGAAAGAACGTGTTTAATGCCACGCCGAAAGAATGCTTTGACAGCGGAATCACCAGCATTCCGGCAGACCGTCAGAAATACGGCCTGGTGCTTGATTTCACGGTGGCGGAGAATCTGATCCTGCAGAATTTTAATACAGAGGAATTTTCCAGTCATGGAATTCTGAAAAAGGATAAGATCGAAAGCCATGCTAAAGAGCTGGTTCGTAAATTCGATGTCCGTCCCGCGGACTGTGAGAACCGTCCGGCGGGGACCCTTTCAGGAGGAAATCAGCAGAAGGTAATCATCGCCAGAGAGATCACAAACGACTCTGAGCTGCTGATCGCGGTGAATCCTACCAGAGGTCTTGATGTAGGGGCCATTGAGTTTGTACACCGCTATCTAGTGGAGCAGCGGAATAAAAATAAAGCGGTTCTTCTGGTTTCTTTTGAGCTGGATGAGATTATGAGTCTTTCGGACCGGATCGAAGTTATTTTCGACGGGCATATCAGCGGAAGTGTGGTAGGCAGTGAGGCAGATGAAAACGAGCTCGGACTAATGATGGCAGGGGGNNAAGAAAAAAGGAATCCTTCATGGCAATGCCTTTTATACGCTGCTGTCCATTCTGATTGGTTTTATTATAGGCGCAATCCTTCTGTTTTTTGCCGGAATCAGTCCGGGGGCGGCATATGGGCAGCTGTTTGAAGGCGTTTTTGGAAATCTGAAAAACATTATATGGGCGTTTATCTATGCCAGCCCTCTGATTTTCACAGGGTTAAGCGTTGCCTTTTCCTTTAAGACCGGTGTATTTAACATCGGGGCTGAGGGACAGTTTGTTGTGGGTTCTCTCGCGGCCTGCACGGTGGGGATCCTGGTAGATCTCCCGCCGGTTCTTCATGTACCTCTCTGTATGCTGGCGGCTGTGGCAGCGGGTGCTGTCTGGGGAAGCATAGTGGGGCTTCTGAAGGTGAAGCGGGGAATCAACGAGGTCCTTTCTTTTATTATGTTTAACTGGATTGCGTACTATTTTTCCAACTATGCGGTAAATCTTCCCATTCTCCACAAGGAGGGAGGAGGCGAGGCCACTAAGGATATCCTGGATTCGGCGTCGATTGTCTTTCCTGATGTAATCCGGGATGTGCTGGGTAAAAACAGAAATGCCAATTTTGGTTTCATTCTGGCTGTAATTGCCGCTGTTCTGATCTGGTTTATCATTAAGAAAACAACTCTGGGATATAAGCTGAGAGCCGTTGGCTACAATAATTTTGCGGCTCAGTACGGAGGAATCAACTCCAACCGGGCGGTTATGACGGCTATGGCTATTTCCGGCGGCCTGGCAGGGCTTGGCGGCGCTGTGCAACTGATGGGTATGTCCATGAGAATCAGCCAGTTCGCGTCCCAGGAAAATTATGGGTTTCAGGGAATTACCGTAGCTCTGATCGCAGGTTCCAACCCCATCGGATGTATATTTTCAGGACTTTTCTATGGAGCCATGAAATATGGAGGAACGAAGCTGAGTCTGGTGGATGCTCCCTCCGAAGTGGTGGATATTATTATGGGAACGATTATTCTGTTTATCGCCGTTTCTCATGTACTTCGAAATCTGATTTTGAACCGGAAGGGAGGAAAAGCTTAATGGAAACGATTATTTCTGACCTTGGATTAATCATTAATGCAACCCTGATCGCCATGCCGCCTCTGCTCTATGCTGCTTTGGGCTCCTGCTTTTCAGAACGGAGCGGGGTTATCAATATCGGAATCGAGGGAATGATGACTATTGGAGCTTTTGTAGGCGTTGTTGTGGCATATTTTACAGGGAATCCCTGGTTTTCCTTCCTGTGCGGCGGTCTGGCCGGAGCGGCATTCGGACTTCTTCACGCCATCGCCTGCGTCAGCTTCGGGGCGGATCAGACCATCTCAGGAACGGCTATTAACTTCCTGGCTCCCGGTTTGGCAACNNCAAGGCCATGTTCGACGGTTCCTCGGATTCTCCGTCCATTGACACGGCCAGCAAGCTTCCAAGGCTTCTGGACGGCGTATTTCCGGTAGGTTCCTTCTGGAACAACGTGTTGAATACGTATTCAGCGGCTTATCTGGCCTTTATTGCAGTGATCGTCGTCTGGTTTGTCTTTTATAAAACAAGATTCGGAATGCGGCTGCGGGCGGTAGGAGAACACCCGGAGGCCTGCGCCACCCTTGGAATCAATGTTTTCAGAATCCGTTATATCTGCGTGATTCTTTCAGGATTCCTGGCAGGTCTGGGAGGCGCTTACGTTACGCTGGCTACGGTCAGCCAGTTCCGTCCGGCGATCATTGTGGGGCAGGGCTTTATTGCCATAGCTGCCGTTATTTTCGGTAAGTTCACCCCTCATGGAGCCATGCTTGCCTGTCTTCTGTTCGGGCTGTGTACCGGTCTTCGGACCATCGCCAGCCAGGGAAACTGGATTTCTCCGAACCTGATATCCATGATTCCCTATGTGGTCACAGTCATCACCCTGGTGCTTTTCGTAGGCCATGCCAGAGTGCCTGCAGCCAACGGCAAGCCCTTTGAGAGATCAAAATAGCAGAGGGCTGCGGTATATTTTTCCACATAAAAAACCTCCCTTGCGGGAGGCTTTTTATGTTTTACCGTTTCAGGATATTCATAAATTCTTCTCCGGTGATGGTTTCCTTTTCATACAGATACTGAGCCAGCTCATCCAGCTTATTCCGGTTCTCTAATAAGATGGCGGCAGCCTTCGCGTGCTGCTTCTTTACAAGGGCCATTACCTGTTTGTCAATCTCTGTCTGTGTCTCCGCGGAGCAGGCCAGGGAGGTATCCCCGCCCAGATACTGGTTATTTACCGTCTCCAGGGCAACCATATCGAAGTCCTTGCTCATTCCGTACCGGGTAATCATGGCTCTGGCCAATTTCGTGGCCTGCTCAATATCATTGGAGGCGCCGGTGGAGGCAGAAGCGAAAATCAGCTCCTCAGCAGCCCGCCCTCCCGTAAGCGTGGCAATTTTGTTTTCCAGTTCCTCCTGACTCATAAGATAGTGATTCCCTTCCTCCACCTGCATGGTATAGCCGAGAGCGCCGGAGGTACGGGGGACAATGGTAATTTTCTGAACAGGAGCTGAATGGGTCTGCTTGGCCGCCACCAGGGCATGGCCCACTTCGTGGTAGGCGACGATTTTCTTCTCCTGGTCAGTCAAAATGGCTTTTTTCTTCTGATAGCCCGCGATTACCACCTCGATGCTTTCCTCCAGATCCGCCTGGGTAACGCGGCTTCGGGAACTGCGCACTGCCCGGAGCGCGGCCTCATTGATGATATTGGCAAGCTCGGCGCCGGAGGCACCGGAGGCCATGCGGGCGACTTTTTCAAAATCAACATTCTGATCCAGCTTTATTTTCTTTGCGTGAACCTTCAGGATCTCTTCCCTGCCCTTCAAATCAGGAAGCTCCACCGGCACACGGCGGTCAAACCGGCCAGGTCTGGTCAGGGCTGGGTCAAGGGTTTCCGGCCGGTTTGTGGCTGCCAGAATAATAACACCAGTGTTTTCTTCAAAGCCGTCCATCTCGGTCAGAAGCTGATTCAGGGTCTGCTCCCTCTCATCGTTCCCGCCGATGCGGCCGTCTCTCTTCTGGCCAATGGCATCAATCTCATCGATAAACACGATACAGGGAGCTTTTTCCTTAGCCTGCCTGAAGAGATCACGAACCTTGGAGGCGCCCATGCCCACGAACATTTCGACAAACTCAGAACCGGACATGGAGAAGAAGGGAACGTTTGCTTCTCCAGCGACGGCCTTTGCCAGCATGGTTTTACCGGTTCCGGGAGGGCCTACCAGAAGGATGCCTTTCGGCATGGAGGCTCCTATATCCCGGTATTTTCCGGGGTTGTGGAGGTAATCCACGATTTCTGAAAGGTTTTCTTTTGCCTCGTCCTCCCCGGCCACATCCTCGAACTTAATGCCCTCCGAGGATTTTACATACACCTTGGCGTTGCTTTTTCCCATGCCAAACATCATTGCGTTAGGGCCGCCGGCATTTTTCATCAGCTTCCGGGAGATATACTGCCCGATGGCCACAAAGATTATAATAGGAAGAATCCAGCTCAGCAGAAAGGAGAAGAGGGGATCTGTCTGCTGTATGATTTCGCCGGAAAAGGAGGCGCCGGCATCGTAAAGACGCTGGGTAAGATCCAGATCCGGCATCATGCCGGTCCGGTAGACCGTGGTACGGTCCTTATCGGTAAACAGAATCTGGTTCTCCTGCTCCTGAACCTCCACCTGCCCGATGTTCTTCTCCTCGATCATGCTCATAAAGGTTCCGTAATCGACCTCCTGAATCTGGCGTCTTGCTATCCAGGGCATGGCGAGGAAATTAAAGAGGAACAGGATTAGAACAACGACTACGTAATAAAAAATCAATGGCTTTTTTGGCTTTTTCACTTCCTGCATCTTCAGTCTGCTCCTTTCCGTTGTTCATCCGCACTGAGCTGTACATCCATTGCCGACAGGGCTGCAATCAGTGCGTACTGCATCGTCTGCATCGCGTAATCCATCGCATATTCCGCGTAAAGGGTTACTGCCTCTGCCTGATCATCCGGTTGTCTATTCACTTCCCCGTTCATACATTTTTCCAGCATTTCTTTGGACATTTTTTCCATCGCCTGACTGTATTCCAGCTGGACACGGGCAAGTGCTGCCACGGCTGGTGAACGGCTTCCTTGTACACTCTGTTCAAGCGCGGCGGTATGGGTATGGTATTCACTCTTTGCATTTTTCAGTTCATCGCAGATGACCTGATGATCTTCCTGTCCGCAAATCCGTATCCGGCTCTGGATTTTGCTGTACTGCTGTTCCATCTCATACAACTTGACTGCGAAAAGTTCCTGATTCAAATTCATCAGCCGTCGCACGCTCCTTTCCATAACAATCGGCTGACTGTTTATTCCAGTTTTCCAGCCACCCTCTTTACTTATATTTATACCATCCAATCACGTCCGGCACCACTCGCAAAATATTGATTGTGTCCTTATAAAACCGCCAAAATGTCAAAAAGCCTTACAGATTTCGGATTCTGTAAGGCGATTTTTCTTTTTGGCAAATCAAAAACGGCTATGCAGTTTTGCATCGCCGTCAGGTTTCACAATCCGTTTCGTTATGATTTTATCCATCCGGTCAGTGACCCGGACAAAATGGCCTCCAGCTGGCCGGCCAATCGTTCCTGATCAAGATTTTTCCTGCCGCCAAAAGCAAGCAGCACCCCGACCAGTCCACAGACACTGTACTGAAGCAAAATCTCCCGGTCAATTGCATTCATCGCAACCTCCGGCCCCTGTTGGTCCGCCAGCTGGGTCAGGTAACTTCCAATCGAATCGACCAGCAGCTGCTCTATCTGAGCGCGCCGCTGAGAACCCATCAGTTTTTGCAGCAGCGGAAACTGTTCAACCGTATAGCAAATAAAAATTTCCAGTACCGCCCGCAGATTTCCCGCCCGGCGGCTTTTCTCCACCAGCTGCTGGGTCTGCTGCCGAACCGACCACTCAAGTACGTCCATGATGTCCTGAAAATGATAATAAAACGTCTGACGCGAGATATGGCATGCCTCGATCAGCGACTTGACGGTAATTTTGTCCACATCTTCATGCTTTACCTTATCCATATAGGCCTGTGCAATCAGCATCTTCATATCAACAGGCATCATATCTCACACCTTTCAGACTCCTGTTTTCTCACAGTCTCCACAATGCGTTTTTCAGCTGACTCGCAGAAGGATACCGTTCATCCGCATTGATACGGATGCACCGCCGGATAATCCGCCCCATCCTTCCTCCGCAGATCAACTGGGAGGGATGCCGGCCGGTCATCAGGATGTTCAGCAAGATTCCCAGTGCGTAAATATCCGTCCGCTCATCTGTCTGCGTCACGCCAAACTGTTCGGGTGCCGCATAAGGGGCAGTCCCCAGACAGACAGTGTCGCAGTTTTCGGCGCCGATTCCCTTCTTACAGCGGGCAGCTGTAAAATCAAGCAGCCTCACCCTGTCGTTCCCATCTTCAACCATGATATTTTCCGGTTTAATATCCCGGTGGATAATCCCCAGCCGGTGCAGACAGTACACTGCGTCGCAAAGGCTCAGACCAATCTGGCGCACCCGCTGCTGTTTTCCAATCAGATCATCCGCCAGCCCGGACAGCAATTGCCCGGGGATATACTCCTCCAGTATCAGCAGTTTTCCGTCCTCTTCCACCACCTCATAAATCTGCGGCAGATTCGGGTGCACCACTCCCAACAGCCGCTGATACACCTCTTGTGAAGCAACGCACCGGCGCAGAATCAGACTGCTGCCCAGCTGCTTATGCTGCCAGAGGGATACCTCTCCCGCAGGTTTCTCCGAGAGAATCTGCCGCAGGACGTACTCCTGCATCAGACACTTTTCAATCCAGCCGGCATGGTTGTCTGTTGTTCCACTCATTTCTGAAGCCCCCTGAGCTGCTGCTGTTCCAGCATTTCTTCCAGTTCCAGCAGCGTTTTATGACGGGATGCCGCAAAGATGATCACACTGTCCCGACGGTCACGCGGATACAGATCGGGATATCCGGCATACCGGAACAACCTGGAAATCTGCTGTACCTCCATCGACAGTGCAAAACAGATGCGCAGCAGGCTGTCACGGGACGGCGTCTTCTGGCCGGAAAAGATCTGATAAACATACACCCGGCTTAACCCTGAACGGACCGCAACCTCTCCCTTTGAAATGCCTGCTTCCCCGATCAGTTTTTCAAGCTCCTGCGGAAGGGTCGTCTCAAGCAGCTGGGTGCCATTGTTTTCAAAATAATCTGCCAGCCGTCTGGCCTGCAACAATTCTTCCATCAAATTCGCGGTCGTCTTTGGCTGCATATTACACTCTGCCTCTCTTTATTATGAGTTTATAATCTGACAGGAAATTCTATTTTCCCGGCAGAAATCTTCTATCACACTGTTTTCAGGAGTGTAAATGGTCATCTGTGCATACGAATTGAAGAAAGCAAGTGAATCGATCATCGTAATCGTCGACGGAAGATACAGCTCATCCAGCTTTCTGGTTTCCTTAAAGACAAAGGTTTTAAGGGTCGTAACCCCCTCCGGCACCGTAACACAGGTCAGATGCTGGCTGCCAAGAAATGCGTTGACCTCGATATCAGTAACTGTATCCGGGATATCAAACCGCTCCCCTGGCTTATTGGGCGGATAAAACAACAGCGTTTGTCCATCGCTGGAAAACATTACACCATCCTGTGAAACAAAAAAGGCATTTTCCTTTGCTACCTCAATCTCACGCAGGGAATCACAGTAGCCAAACGGGCAGAAGATATCGGAAACCCCGGCAGGAACAGTCACCTTTTCCAGGCTGGAATTGCCTTCAAATGCCCATCCGACCAACATCGTGACGGTATCCGGGATGACAAACTCCGTCTCCTGTTTACCGGCAGGATAGCTGTTGAGAACCGTCCTATCACGGTTATACAGCACTCCGTCCTGCACCGTAAAATACGGATTATCCGCAGACAATACATGTTCTTTCAACGACTGGCACTTGCTGAACGCCTGCGAATCCACCTGGGACAAGGTGGAAGGCAGTTCAATCTTTTCCAGGCCGGTACAGCCATAAAACGAACTGGTGCCAATGGAAAGCAGCCCTTCCGGCAAAACCACCTGCTGAATACGGCTATTGTCCATAAAAGCGCGATCCCCGATCTCCTGTACACCTTCCGGGATCTCAACCACCGTATCATTACCACTGTATTGTATCAGCACGCCGTCTTCGATCAGAAACCCTTCCTGATCTGCACCGGGCAGCTGCTTGACTGAATCTGCGTCAAACACCCTGCCGCCGGTATCGGCAGAAACATACTCTCCGATCGTTGTCTTCTCCCCGTCTCCCTGCTGCTCTTCGCCGTCCAAAACAGACGAATCTGCTCCGGTGCTGTCTGAGGACAACGTTTCCGCCGGCTGCAAAACCTGCTGCTGTGAAAAGGGCCGGACAACTGCCAGCCAGCCGCCCAGCGCAGCTGCCAGAACCAACACGCCCGCAGCCGACAGAAGGGCCCTTTTTCCGGGACGCCGACTGACCGGAGCCGGCTGCACCACAACCTGCTTTTCCAGGCTTTTCATACAGTACAGACAATAATGAGACTGATCTGGAATCTCTTTTCCGCAATGAGGACAACGCATATTTTTTCCCTCACGATTCATTTATAGTAATAAAATTATATCATATATCCACCCATATTTCAACGAGATTCTCTGCCAGTTCGCAGAAAAATACGAATTTTGCCGGGACAATGAAAAGAGCTTCGCACCCTATCCTGAGGTGCTGAAGCTCTTCATCTCATATAAAACCGTTATCGTTCCAAACTGCTCTGGGTAAACACGATGGTTGCCTGTCCGTATGTCGCAGTGTAAGCAGGCTGACCAAATGTCCGCAGGGTAAAGGGCTGATATTCAACCTCTTCATTTTGAATCAGGTCACAGAGGGTAATCATATCCCGTACCTTTTGCAGATCATTGGGGCAGTACCGGTTTCCATACGGGAAATAGCCGCCTTCCTGTTTGCGGTGGCCATTCATCATGACAACGCCTTCATATTCCGGCGCGCTCATCCGGTCGAGAAAATGCACCAGGTTCTGTTTATAGACCGCAAGGCTGGTCGCGCCGATCACCTGCATCCAGACACCGAGTGCGTCACCGCACAATGCAATCTTCCGCTTTTTATCCAGATAGACGACGCTGCCGGGAGTATGCCCGCCCAGGTCAAATACCTCCACTTGGTATCCGCCGCCGAGGTCGATGATGTCGCCATCCTGAACCGGCATCAGCTGTACATGGGAATAATCTTTTCCGCCATATGCCTGCTTCATGCGGGGACCATCGAGCAGGAAGACGTCTTTTTCACTCATATAGTACCGGTCAAATTGATCCAGGTGGTACATATGGTCACCATGGCAATGGGTAACCGCCAGGTCGACCGGCAGCCGGGTCAGCGTCTTGATCATTCCGACAAAGTCCCCATCGGTAAAGCCGGTATCCACCACCAATGCCCGCTTAGTTCCCTCAATCAGATAGATGGATGCGTCCTTTGCATCCTCAATCCAGTAAAATCCCGGCATAATCCAGTGGATATCATATCGGTCGTTGACCTTGGAGAACATCCATTCCTTTGCTTCTTCATTGGTATAGGCAGGGTTCCAGGCAGAATGGGGATGCTCGCCATGTTCTTCCATCCAGCCAGCAGGATATTCAGTATACCGGACATCTGCCGCACCCGCACCGCGCAGTGCATTGACCAGCCATCTTGAACCGACATTTCCGTCAAATGGAGCCTGAAGATAACCGTCTACTTTAACAACCGGGTCATCCGCTGCATGGAATGCCCAAACCGGCACATCCTTAGCAGCCCGGACTTCAAACGGGTCCCCCGCTCCGCAAACCGGCATCGCGGCCGCAAAAAGCCCGGGGTATTTGGAAATCATCTTCCAGGTCCCCATTCCACCCATCGACAGGCCGGTGATGTACACCCGTGCGCGGTCAATTGCCGCACCTTTGAACGAAAGGGACATGATCAGGCGGACGATCATCTCCATATACCAGTCGTCTGTCCACCATTCATTTTCCGCGACCTGTGGTGCTGCGACATAACAGGGATGCTTTTTCTGCCAGTCTGGCATCGCAAAGGTATAACCGCCAGAATTGGCAAGTGCTACCCGCGGATCATTCCCACGCTCACCTGCACCATGCAGATAGATGACCAGCGGATAGGATTTGCCTTGCTCCGTCTTGGGAGAAAACAGCATATAATCCATTGCACGGCTGCCCTGACGAACCTGCTCGCGGGTAAATTTATCCTTAACCGCTTCAATTTCGGGATCAGGACGGCTAAAAAAGAAATTGTCCGGGTCATAACAATAGTCGACCATCTGCCCATGCCCGATATGGTAATAGTGCATCTCCCCGCCCTGCCACGGGATCGAGGTCGGTTCCCCTTTCAGCGTCCCGTTGAGCAGGCCGTTGGTGATAAAAAGGGTGTCCCGGACATACTGCCCTGTCAGCTGAACAGGAGACTGATTGCGGTGGCCAGGATATACTTTCAGATCAGGGCATTTTCTGGTCTCTTCGTACAGGGCTTTCAGGCCCATCTGAAAGATATTGAGCGCAGAACTGAATGGCGTCTGCATCCAGAAATGCCCGGAACCAATTCCGTCACCTGAAAACAGCAGCTGGTTTTCATAGTCCAACGCTACCATTGAGCCTTTGGAATGACCATTGATCGCGATGGTATGAAAACGGTACCCACCCAGATCGAAAACCATCCCCGGTTTCAGATCGATGAACCAGTCCTTTTCTTCGCCATAATCATACATCCCTTTGAGCAGGTCATAATCCTTATAGCTCATATAGATCGGAACGCCAGCATCATGCAGTTCGACAATAGCTGCACCTGCATGGTCAAGATGTCCGTGGGTGATGAACACAGTCAGCGGCTTATCGGTAATTTTACGGACTTCTTCATACAGGCCGGTTTCCGTCTGAAGTGCATCTACCAGCAGGGCGCGATTCTGTCCGACGATCAGATAGGCGTCAACATACGGGCCTATCTGGTTTGCTTCATTAAATTGCCAGATGTTTTCAGCGATCTGTACCGGTGCGTCAACGTGTTTGTTCATGCTGTTGCCTTCCTTTCCACAATTGTGGCAAGAGCCGCTGCCGGTAAGGACAGCGGCTCTTGCCGGATACTATTGGAGATATATTATTCGCAGAATGCAGCGTTCAGTTCGTCCAGAACCGGCTGAATCATCGACATCTTATCGGATACCCACTGGTCATAGTTGGTGTCAAAGTCGCCTTCCTTGGTGATAATGTTGGCGTACTCGTCCGAATAGGTCATTGTAGCAAGATTCATCGCCTGAGAAGAATAGCTGCTCAAATCCCAGTCAACTTCTTCATCAATTGTGCTGGAAATCTCCGCTCGACGAATATACAAATCGGTAACTCTCTGTCTGGCTTCATCTGTAAATCCAGGATTAATGAACGAATAGTCATCAGAAAGGATAAACATATTACCTGTAATCGGATAGGTACTGGTATACTTGTTATCCAGAGTCCCATATTCAGTATCTTTAACAAGGTTGACAATATTGCCTTCCTCATCATATTTCCAGTCGACATCCGGTACACCCAGACGGATTCTCAGCTGGCCTTCCTCGGTGCAGCCGTAATCCCAGATGGACATAATACGTTCAAAGGTTGCCTCATCCATGTTAGGCGAAAGAATATTGCAGGCCCAATAGTTGGTAGAGGGGGTATCATGGGAAATACCTTCATCATCTGTGATAATAAGCGGTGCAGCCACTTCCCAGAAATCCAGGCCCAGGTTATTTTCCATCTCCTGTGCAAAACGGTCAAACTGAGAAGCCATTCCCTCTGCAATCGCTGCTGCGCCATCGCCAGAAGCATAGAAGTGTCCGGCATCATCAGGAGACTGCATGGTATAAAACTCAGGATAAATCAAGCCTTCATCATATGCCTGCTTAATCTGCTTAAGCGTTGCCTTTACACCGGTTTCTTCTTCCGCAGGTCCCCAATGATATTTACCATCAGACGATTTGTAATAGACCGATTCCATCGTACCATTGGCTTCTGTTACCCGTCCAAGGAAGGTACCAATACCGCCGGAAGTCGTGTACCACGGATACTCCGTAATGCCAGCATCCTTGACGGCACGCAGATAGTCAAAGAATTCAGTCTGACCAATCGTCATTCCTTCCAGTCCTTTAAGTTCATAGCCAGCCTGATCAGCCCAGTCGGTACGGATATAAACAGACATGTGGTTGGTGACCAAATCAGCCGGGAAGTTATTCGCAAATACCGGACGGAAGAAATAATACATACCACCGTACAGATTCTCGTAATACTCGTTTGCAGGCGAGCAGGTAGCCGCTGCTGCAAGGTTGGGATACTGGGTCTTCCAGTCTTCCGGCATTTCCATTACCAGGCCCTGGTCGGCATAGTTTGCAGCATCACCAGCATTGAAGTTCCAAACACTCCAATCAGGAAGGTCATCAGCATTGATCCAGGTATTCAGTCTTTCAACCCAGTTATCAAAAGTCAGCGACGTGACGTCCCATTCTACGTTAAAGGTATCTGTCCACCATTCATAATACTCATTTCCATGGTTATAGTCAAGGCCATCCGTCACCTGAATGCCAGCAAATGAAATGGTGATCGGTTCAGAATAATCCCGAGCCAGAATATCTTCGGCTGTGATATCTGTTGTTGCCGCCAAAACACCGGAATCTGTTTTGGTAGAAGCAGGGGTAGAAGACTCAGCCGACCCGCTGTCAGTCGAAGAGGAGCTACCACTATCCGACGAACCAGTAGAAGAGGTGTCGGTGGAGTTCCCACAGGATGCAAGGGATGCAATCAGGGAAGCGGCAAGCAGCATCGCAAAAATCTTACGGGTTTTCATAGTTTTTCCTCCTATTATATTGAAGTGTCCGTCCCAGCAGATGATTCTGCAGGGGATTGTTTACAAAATTGAATCCAGATCAACGCTGTTTCATCATGCTTTGATTGCACCGATCATGATGCCCTTGGTAAAGTATTTCTGCAAGAAAGGATAAACGCACATGACAGGAACCATCGTTGCCATAACAGCTGCCATCTTAATTGCATCGGTAAAGTTTTTATCACCGATATCCGACATAATCGTCGATTCATCTACAACCTGTGAATCCATGACAATTGAGCGGAGAACCTGCTGGAGTGACTGCCAATCGTTGGAACGAAGGAAGATCATCGACATAAAGTATTCGTTCCAGAGCTGTACCGCGACAAACAATACAACTGTTGCCAGAATCGGCTTGGAAAGCGGAAGAACAATTTTAAACAAGATCGTCCATTCATCCGCACCGTCAAGGTTGGCGGATTCCATCAGTGCTTCCGGCAGTGAGCAGAAATAGTTATAAATCAAAATCATGTTAAAGGTATTCATACCCTGTGCAAAGATGACCGACCAGATGGTATTGGTCAGGTTAAAGCTCTTCATGACCAGGTACAGCGGGACGATACCGCCGTTGAAAATCATTGTAAAGAGGATCAGCATAAAGATCAGATGTCGTCCCATCCAGCCTTTGCGGCAGAGTGCATAGGCAAGGGTAGAACAGAGCAGCAGGTTGAGCGGCAGCCCGACCAGCAGATAAACCAGTGTCGTTTTATAGCCGATCAGGATTCGATTATCTTTAAACAACTCCTGATAGGCTGCCAGCGTCGGTTCTTTGGGCCAGATAACCCATTCAGATTGCATATACTCTTTATACGAAGTAAACGAAATCGCAATAACATTGAAAAACGGAATCAAAATACATAATGTTCCCAGCGTCAGGATAATCAGTAAAATCCAGTCCATCAGCTCAAACTTATCTTTTTTATAACTTGCTTTGGAAGCCATACAGCAGATACTCCTTTCTTTTAGCTGTCTTTTTCATCATCCAAACAGCCCGGTGCCGCCCATCATCTTGGAACCCTTGTTTGCAATGACCAACAACGTCATATTGATGATTGAACGGAAAAGTGAAACAGCTGTAGAGAAACCAAAGTCGGTGGAAGCGGTAAAAGTAATCCGGTAGATATACATATCCAGCACTTCCGCGACGTTTTTGGTTGCAGCATTGCTCAGGTTGAAGATCTGGTCAAAACCAGCTGTCATCAAGCCACCAGTCGTCATAATGAACAGGACGGAAATTGTCGGCAGGATATTGGGAAGGGTAACGCTCCAGATTCTCTGCCAGCGGGTCGCGCCATCTATTTCCGCTGCCTCGTACTGATCCTGGTCGATACCCGATATCGCCGATAGATAAATGATCGAGGAATAACCGGCCGATTTCCAGATATCAGTAATATACAGCATCGGCTGGAACATCTTTTCACTTCCAAGGAAGTTGATCGTCGGAATTCCTGCCGCAGCTAGCGCACTGTTGACCAAACCGTCAATCGACAGCAGATTGGTCATGATCGACGCTACGATAACCCAAGAGAGGAAGTGCGGGAAGGTAAAGACCGTCTGCATAACCTTTTTATACCGTCCGACCCGCAGTTCATTGAGCATCAGCGCTACCAAGATTGGAGCCGGGAAGTTGATGATCAGACGTCCGACATTGATCAGCAGGGTTCGGCCAACCGATCGCCAGAAATATGTATCACGGAAAACTGCTTCAAAATTCTGAAAGCCGCACCAGGGACTTCCCCAGATACCGATTTTTGCCTTATAGGTTTTGAATGCAAGCTGCAAGCCAGCCATTGGATAATAAGCAAACAAAATATACCAGACTAGTGCGGGTATCAGAAGAATATAGATCTGCCAATACTTTTTAAAGTTAATGGTTAACTTTTGCAGTCCGGTTGCCTGTGCGGCAGTCACCGTTTTCTTTTCCTTTGCCTGCGACGTCAACATGATCACTCCTCTAAAATGTTCACAAATACTTTTAACTGATCTGTGTGTTTCCTGTTGCTAATATGATAATAGATTTTGAACAAAATAGAAAGAGACAATCTTCGGAAGTTTTCGGACAAAATTCGGATGCTCTATCGGAAAATATTGCGCATAATATTTAAGAAGTGGTACAATGTTTTTGGATAAAAAGAAGAATATATACCTATAATCAAAAAAATAGCAGTAAAATTTTTACTTATCATTTTGCATACAATTGAAAGCGGGAAAGCAATGATCAAAAAAATTTACAAAAAATTTTACCATCAGTTTTTCTGTCCAATCGCAAAAAAAATGTTCCGCATCACCTCTCTGTCAAACGGATTGATGCGTTCGCTTGGAATCTTACTTATCACTCTGATGCTTGTGTTTGGATATTTTGTGTTTGGTATACTCCCCCAAACGCAGCAGCAGGCAGAAGCCAACTTTGCACAGTATGCAGTCGTTTCTGCCCAGCAATTGGAAGAACGGTTCAATTCTTCACAAGAAGCTGCACAAAATGCGGCCTACTCAACAGTTACACAAAAATTTCTGCTGTCCAATATACCGCGCGTAGTCATTGAATCCAAAACTGCTGTTCTGGATATGTTCAGTTATATCAGCGTCTATGGTTCAGGATTTCAGGATATTGTTTTTCTGTCTGACAGGGAACGCAAGCTCTCAATGACCAATCAATATGCTGACCTGGTAAAAGAAGCAATCAAACTGATGGATTTTGAAGATGATTTTCACTTTTCCAAAGCTGTATACTCCCCCGTAATGTACTATAAAGAGGACAAGTATCTCCTCTATCTCTTTCCGGTTTATGGTATTATTGATGGTTACCGTTACGATTACAATCCCATCGTAGGCGCAGTTATCTATCGGATGGACAACCTGATGGACGAAATGATCGGGATGCAATCAGAAGACAGCGCCGCTATTCTGGTCGACCAGGATAACCTTCTGTACAGCAATCGCGCATTGACCCAGCAGGAAACCGCCGCATTGAAAAATACCGCCGCAGATGAACACGAAATGACCGCCGGTGACCGCCAATACCTGGTCGAAACAATACAGTTATCTATTCCCGGATGGAAGCTGATTATGATCACACCGGAAGATTCCCTGTTTTCCAGTATGCCAGAAGCACGTTACCTGCTGCTTTGGATGATGTTGGCAGCAATGGTCCTGGCTGGGTTGCTTATCGTAGGGATACTCTGGTCGGTCAGACGTTCAATTATGCGAATGACAGCAGAAATCCGGCTGGCCGGCAGCGATGGTATCAAGGTCAGCCCACCGCAGATCGCAGAGCTTCGACCAATTTCTGAAGCACTCAATCTTGCAATGGACGACCTCCGCCAGGCGACTGAACGGGAGCAGCGATACGCACAGGCAGAATATGAGGCGCGGCTCTCCCAGATCAGGACAGAAATGCTCGCCTATCGAAGCCAGATCAACCCGCATTTTCTGTTCAATACCCTGGAAACCGTCCGTTCCCTTGCCCACCGGTACGGCGCGAAACCAGTTGAACAGCTGGTCGGCGGGATGTCCCAGATGTTCCGTTATTCACTCTATGCACCAATGATTGTACAGCTGGAAGATGAACTCGGCCATCTTGGTGCCTACTTTTCGGTCATGGACACACGTTTTCCAAACCGGTTCAGGATTTTGGAGGATATTGAACCGGAAACGCTCGGATGGCCAATCCTTTCAATGCTGCTTCAGCCGTTGGCAGAAAACGCAGTTCGCCACGCATTCAATGGACGGAGAAATGGAATCATACTGATTCAGGCGTTTATTCGCGAAAAAAAGCTCCATGTCCGCATTGCAGACAATGGAGTCGGAATTGGGCAGCAGCAACTGGACCAGCTGCTCAATAAAATTTATCGTGACGACGCAGAAGCCGAAAAAGAAATGGATGCAACCAGAAAATCGCAGCAGGCAAAGATCAGTATTGGCCTGTCTAATATCTACCACCGGCTTCGGCTGACCTTTGGCCAGGGCGCAGACTTGCGGCTGCGCTCCCGTGAAGGATACTATACCGTCGTTGAACTGATTATCCCACAGGAGCATCTGTCGATGGATAATGGATTTACTTCTTTTTTCAATCAATAAGCGGTATACCTCTTTTCCTTGCGGAAAAGATCGGGGGTAATCCCAACTTCAGCCTTAAACTGCCGGCCAAAATAGGAATAATCACTGTATCCGCATGCAAAAGCTACCTCCCGAAGTGAAAGACGTGATGTAGCCAGCAAAGTCTGCGCGTGGTAGATCCGGATTTGACGCAGAAAGCTCATAATCGACTCGGACGTCTGCTTCTTGAAACGGTCACACAGGTAGGTTTCGGTGACAAAAAAGTGGGCGGCCAATTCTTTCAGCGTTATTTCATTGCGCATATTTTCGACCAAATACAGCTGAATTTCTGCAACTGACAGCTGCCCCCGCCCATTCTCCTTTACAAACCGGAATCCACCTGCCAAAGAGGCACGGGCGGTTCGCAGCAGCCACTCCCCCTGCCGGTCAGCAGGTGCCGGTAGGCTCAGACCACATCCTTCGGGAATTGTTTCAGGTTCATAGTCCAGCAAACACCCAAACTGTCCGCCAATCTGAACCGGCTGGCACCATTTCCCCTCTTCGGCGGGCGGCAGGCGGAACGCACTGTCAGACAATACCAGATAGCTGTCCAGCCCGCCGGGTGTTTCGGGAAAAACAGGTTTGTTGGGGTCTATCGGAATAACCGGTGTGGTGTCCTCAGCATTGCGTTCAAACTGGCTAATCTTCTGGGACAGCATCCTCGCTGCCTCCAGGACATCTGACGCTGTCAGCGGTTTGAGCAGATAATGGACTGCCGACAGCCGGATTGCCTCCCGTGCGACCTCAAAATCCGAGTAGGCACTGACAACAACACACTGTACATTTGGGAAACTCTGTCTTAAATGATAAACCAGTTCGATACCGGTCATATCCGGCATCCGAATATCGGTGATGACCGCATCCGGGCAGACAAGGGCAGATTTTGCAATCGCTTCACTGCCGCATTCACAGCGGGCGACAATCGAAAAGCCTTCCTGCTCCCAGTCAATGATCTCTTCCATTCCTGAAAGTGCCCATGGTTCGTCATCAACCAGCATCAATCTATATTTTTCCATAAAAATACATCCTTTTCCGATCCTATGTTTTTCATTATACCACAAAAAAGTTATCTCAAACAAGTATCGTTTTTCTTCCATTCTACCGACTTGAGGACCAGTTATACCATTCAAACAGCCCAAAACAGGCTATTTTCTAGCAGGACATTTCAAACCGAAAATCATACTTTTTTCATGAAAAAGCCTATTTTCAGCCATTCTTTATTCAATTAGCCGCGCTGTTATTGTAAAAAATCACAATAACAGCGCTTTTATATTGTTCAAAATATCAAATCACATGATAAATTTCCAGTAACACGAAAGGAAATTCTATCGCTTTCCGGGCTTCAAAAATTTATAATATAGACACAAGGAAAACATTCCGCCGGAAATATTCACTGGGAAATATTTCCAAAAACTTCTTCTTACCAATATCCCGGAAATTTAAATCAAACAATGAATATATGGAGGTATTCACTATGAAAAAATTTTTTGCAGCTGCGCTGATCTGTGCAATGACCCTGTCGATGGCATCCTGCACCAGTTCACCGTCCACCAGTTCGAGCAGCAATACCACATCTGCATCCACTTCTACTTCTTCCACCACCGAAAGCTCAACTGACACCACCCCCACTTCTTCTGATCTGAAAGTCGGCGTATTCTACTACGCATTCTCCGACGTGTACATCACCAACGTCCGTACCAATATGGACGCCAAACTGGGGGAACTGGGCGTTACCTTCCAGAACTTCGACGGCAACAACAATCAGGCGCAGCAGACTGACCAGATCAATACCGCAATCGCAGACGGCTACAACCTGCTGGTCGTCAATATCGTCGATACGACATCTCCCGACGCTGCCCAGAGCATCACCGACGCCGCCAAGAACGCAGGCATCCCGGTCATCTTCTTTAACCGTGAGATCAGCGATGACGTCGTCAAGAGCTATGAAAACTGTGCATTCGTTGGCACCGATGCCGCAGAAGCCGGCCATATGCAGGGCGAACTGATCGGCGAATATCTGGTTGAAAATTATGACACCGTCGACCTCAACGGCGACGGCAAAATCTCCTACGTCCTGTTCAAAGGCCAGGAAGCCAACGCAGAAGCTGAATACCGTACCCAGTTCTCTGTCGAAGACGCTGACAAGATCCTGGCAGAAGCCGGCAAGGAGCCGCTGTCCTTCTACGATGACAGCAACACGAAAAAATATCTGGTCGACCAGACCGGTGCATGGTCTGCACAGGCAGCGGTTGACTATATGAACACCATCCTCTCGGAATACTCCGAATCCAACGGGAACATGATCGAGCTGGTCATCGCCAACAACGATGGTATGGCTGAAGGCGCGATTTCGGCTCTGCAGGGAATTGGCTACAACACCGGTAATGAAGGAAGCACGACCATCCCGGTATTCGGCGTTGACGCCGTCGATACCGCCAAAGAGAAGATTCAGGCTGGTCAGATGACCGGTACCATCATGCAGGATGCAGAAGGCATGGCCAAAACCATTACAACACTGGTCGGCAACCTGAACAATGGCGATGAACTGATGGCAAATACCGATCAGTTCAATGTCGATGAAAGCGTTGCAAAGATCCGCGTTCCTTACGGCGTTTACACCGGCTGATCCTTTCGTTCCAACCCGCGGGCTTGTTGCAATGCAGCAAGCCCTTCTATCTGAATCTCTATACGGAAAGGAAGAAGGCATATGGATCAGGCATTGCTTGAAATGCGCAATATCAGCAAATCTTTCCCTGGCGTCAAGGCACTGGACAATGTATCCCTGACAGTGCGCCCCGGAACAGTTCATGCTCTGATGGGAGAAAATGGTGCCGGTAAATCCACCCTGATGAAGTGCCTGTTTGGAATATACCACAAAGACAGCGGCAGTATCATCCTGGATGGCAAGGAAGTTTCCTTCAAGAATTCCAAAGAAGCACTGGAAAATGGCGTTGCAATGGTACATCAGGAGCTCAACCAGGCACTCACCCGAAGCGTACAGGACAACCTCTGGCTGGGACGGTATCCCAAAGTGGGCGGCGTCATGGTCAGCGAGTCGATCATGAAAAAACGCACCCGGGAAATCTTTGACCAGCTGGGCGTCACCGTTGACCCGAAAGTCATCATGTCGACCATGCCGGTTTCCCAGCGGCAGATGGTGGAGATCGCCAAGGCAGTCTCCTACGATTCCAAAATCATCGTCTTTGACGAACCAACCTCCTCACTGACGGAGACTGAGGTCGAACATCTCTTTCGGATTATCAACATGCTCAGGGCCAAAGGCTGCGGCATTATCTACATCAGCCACAAAATGGAAGAAATACTCCGCATCTCAGATGACGTCACCATCATGCGCGATGGAACCTGGGTCGCTACCCGCCCGGCCAGCGAGCTGACGATGGAAGAGATCATCCGTTTGATGGTAGGACGGGAGCTGACCAACCGTTTCCCGCCAAAGACCAACAAACCCGGTGACGTCATTCTGGATGTTCAGCACATCAAAGGCAAATATACCCGTCTCAAAGAAGCTACCTTCCAGCTGCACAAGGGCGAAATACTCGGGATCGCCGGTCTGGATGGCTCTGGCCGGACCGAGGTGCTGGAAAACCTCTTCGGTTCGATGACCCGCGATGGCGGCAAGATCTATCTGCATGGAAAAGAGATCCGCAACCGCAACCCCGGCGAATCCATTAAAAACGGATTTGCGCTGCTGACCGAAGAACGCCGTGCTACCGGCATCTTCGGCATCCGGGATATCGAAGACAACACCGTTATCTCCAGTCTGAAAGACTATCTGGTCGGCGGCATCTGGCTGAATGAAAAGAAGATGAGAGAAAAAACCGACTGGGCCATCGAATCCATGCACATCAAGACCCCCAGCCGCAAAACGCAGATCCGCTCACTGTCGGGCGGCAACCAGCAAAAGGTCATTATCGGGCGCTGGCTGCTGACCAAACCGGAAGTCCTGCTGCTGGACGAACCGACCAGAGGCATCGACGTCGGCGCCAAATATGAGATTTACCAGCTGATCATCGACCTTGCCAACGAAGGCAAAGGCGTCATTATGGTATCCTCTGAGATGCCTGAACTGCTCGGCGTCTGTGACCGTATCCTGGTCATGTCGGGCGGAAGAATCGCCGGCGAAGTGAACGCCGCAGACACCAGCCAGGAGGAAATCCTCACACTGGCCGCAAAATATGTGTAAGGAGGAATTTCCATGAGTAACGCTATTACCGCCCGCTGGAACGGGTTTATGAACAACTTTAAAGGGCCATGGACGCCTGAACGCAAAAGAGAATTGCTCAAAAAAATTGGCAATGGGATTATGAACAATATGC